>JBIOHE010000009.1:0-30704 GCA_044448725.1 Sphingobacteriales bacterium
ATGCAAGGCAAGAAAAACTATCAGGAAAAGCTATTCATTAAGTTTCAGCTATCGGACCATGTCCCGGCTGACAACCTTTACAGGCGTTTAAACGATATAATCGATTTTAGCTTTCTTTACAAGTCAACCGCTCAATATTATGGCAAGGAGGGTCAAAAAAGCATTGACCCGGTTGTTTTTATGAAGCTGATACTGGCTGGATACCTGGAAAACATGAGAAGTGACCGGCAGATCGTCAATACTTTGCGATTACGGCTGGACATCCGTTACTTTATCGGCTATGATTTAGAGGAAGAGCTGCCATGTCACAGCACATTGAGCAGGACACGAAAGTTATATGGTGAACATGTATTTAAAGAACTGTTTAAAAAAGTATTAAAACAGTGCATTGCAAATGGCATGGTATCAGGTAGAAGGCAAGCAATTGACAGTGTATATATAAAAGCAAACGCCGCAATGGACAGTATGCTTGAAAAAGCAATATTAGCAGATGCTGATACTTATGGACAAGAGCTTGATGCAAACCAGGAAGAAGCTATAGTGGTTGAATTGGATAAGCAAAAGAAGGATGATGAGAAAAAAGATCCTGATCCCAAAAAGAAGGCTCACCCCACTGGTAAAACACATTACAGCCCGGTTGACCCGGATGCGCGTTTGTCCACCAAAAAGGGCAAAATGCCTGATTTAAATTACCTTGGACAGGTTAGTGTGGACACGGCTACCCATATGATAACCCATGTACAGGCCTTTTCCGCTGATAAAAAAGACAGCCAATGTTTGCCCGGCATGGTTGCCCAGGTGGTGAGCAATCTAAAAGAAAATGATATTATGGTACAGGAAGTTGTGGCTGATACCGGCTATAGCAGCGGCAAAGCATTGAAAATGCTTGAAGCGATGGGGATCACCGGATATATACCAAACACGGGTGCTTTCCACTATGAGCATGAGGGCTTTACCTATCATGCTGAAGGAGATTACTTTGAATGCAGGAACGGTAAAGAACTAACCTATCAGGGAACTTATGATGATAAAAAGCGATACAGAAGAACACGTAAGCATTGCATGGGATGCCCGTTTAAAGATACCTGCATAGGCAAAAAACAGGAAATGGCTATAAATGAGACCATATATAAACCCTACTTTGACCGGATGCATGAGCGGATGCAAACCCGCAAAGCCAGCCGTGTGATGAAGAAGCGCCAGAGTACGGTTGAACCCGTGATCGGCACGCTTGTTGATTACCGTGCAATAAAAAAAGTCAATTCAAGGGGAATTGATCAGGCAAATAAATGTCTGACCATGGCTGCCATTGCTTATAATATCAAAAAACTGTTAAACTTTAAGCCAAGGCGCATCCATGATAACATAAATGAATTGATAAAAGAAATAAATGAGGGTATCTGCAACGTTATAGCCGTCATAAAGCAAGCATTTATCATTCATGTGGCTTTGTTGTCCGCATAAAAACGAAAATTGAAGACTACCTCGAATGATTTTGACTATGCCCGGTTTTTTTAATGAAATCATGAAAAACTGCCGGGGTTGTGCCACAGCCACCCTGCGGAAGAGAGGGTGAACAAGCGTAGCGATGTTCGGGTGAGTAAACCCCGGCGGACATTGGCGCCAATGCATATCGGCGAGTTTACTCACCCTCCCGATAGCTATCGGGACTCCGCTGTCCGACCTCTCTCTTCGCTTCGCGTAAAGAGGGTAAAAAGTGTTCTGATTCATAACCGTAATCCCCATTTGCTTATCAATGCGAATCCCTCAACACGCTACTGCCCGATCCGCCTTTCAAAAAATCCATATCAGCTCCGACGTGCGCCTGCTCCACATGGGTTTGGTAAAGCCATACGTATCCCCGGCTGCTTAAGTTCTCCTGCGGTTGCAGTTTTTTCTTTCGATCAGCAATTTCCGCTTCAGATAATTCAACATGCAGCAAACCTGCTTTTACATCCAGATTGATTATATCACCGTCCTGTACAATAGCCAAAGTGCCCCCTACAGCTGCTTCCGGCGAAACATGCAGTACTACGGTGCCAAACCCGGTGCCGCTCATCCGCCCGTCAGAGATACGTACCATATCAGTTATGCCTTTTTCCAATAGCTTTTTTGGGATCGACATATTGCCAACTTCGGGCATACCTGGGTAGCCCTTAGGTCCCACGTTTTTTAATACCAGGACGCTGTTTTCATCAACATTCAGATCAGGATCGTCTATCTTAGCTTTATAATCCTCAATATTTTCAAATACAACCGCCCTGCCCCTATGCTTCATTAAAGCCGGACTGGCGGCAGAAGGTTTCAGCACCGCGCCATTTTCGCTCAGGTTACCTTTTACAACTACTATCCCAGCCACCTCATTAAATGGCTGATCGAGCGTCGCTATCATTTCGCGGTTAAAGCATTCGCTTTTCTGATAATTTTCGGCAATTGATTTACCGCTGACAGCGACGGTGTTGCTATGTAGAACCCCGTGCAATTCTTTCATCAGGGCAGGCAAACCGCCGGCATAATAAAAGTCTTCCATAAAATATTTACCGGAGGGTTGCAGGTTAGCCAGCAGGGGGATATTTTTTACATTGCTAAAATCATCCATCGTCAGATCAACACCTATACGTGCGGCAATGGCCAGCAAATGGATCACAAAATTTGTGGAGCCACCGATAGCTGCGTTTACAGTAATGGCGTTTTCAAATGCCTGCCGGGTAAGTAAGTCCGATGGTTTAAGGTCTTCTTTTACCATCTCCACTATCCGGCTGCCCGACAAGTGCGCCAAAACTTTTCGCCGCGAATCGGCTGCCGGGATCGCTGCATTTTCAGCCAGCGTTAGTCCCAGCGATTCAACCATGCAAGCCATTGTTGAGGCTGTGCCCATTACGGCGCAATGGCCTCTGCTGCGGGTCATACAGGCTTCGGCGGTAAAAAGCTCCTCGTCGGTCATTTTACCTGCCCGGTGTGCTTCCGAAAAACGCCAAACATCCGAAGTGCTGATATCATGCCCCCGGTATTTGCCGGTCAGCATCGGTCCGCCGGAAACAACAATTGTGGGGATATTTACGCTACAGGCGCCCATCACCAGCGCAGGGGTAGTTTTGTCGCAGCCGCAAAGCAGTACCACGCCGTCAATAGGGTTGGCCCTGATAGATTCCTCCACATCCATACTTACCAGGTTCCGGTAGAGCATAGCAGTAGGCTTGATCAGTGTCTCGCCAAGCGACATTACCGGGAATTCAACCGGGAAGCCCCCGGCTTCGTATATACCATGCTTTACCGATTCGGCCAGTTCCTTGAAATGGGCGTTGCAGGGCGTCAGTTCCGACCATGTGTTGCAAATACCGATTACCGGTTTCCCCTGTAACTCATGCGCGGGTATGCCCTGATTTTTCATCCAGGCACGGTATATAAAACCATCTTTGCCCTTTTTGCCAAACCAGGCCCGGCTTCTCAACTCCTTATCCATCTGATTTTTTATAATTAGATCAATATTATTGAATTATCTTTAGATTTTGGATTTCGGACATTATTAATGTGGAATCTTTTTAATTTTATCAAAGCGGCATCATATCCAAACAGCTTATCTTAAATTTTATCACCCTGTCGCGACTGAGAAACAGGGTCGCCCTCTGCTAACATGGTAGATAAATATCTTATTTGTAAGCTAATTTCTGTAGCAGCATGGCGGTTTATTTTTGGGTTATGTAGATTTACCAATTAAAGCATTAGCTATACATTTCCCTTTAAACCGAAATCGTTATGAAAAAGAATTTGATCCATCTTTTGTACTCCTTATTACTACTGGGGTGCTTTGTAATTTCATCTGCTTTTATGCAGCCAAATCAACCGGTTATTAATGCTGCTATTTCAGGCCTTCCACCATTTACGTGCAGCAGCACCAGCAACATGCCGATTGGAGCAACAGGTGGACTGCTTACTATTGTTAAAACTTCGGACAATACAGACCAGGAACTGAACAAAGCTTTAAAAAGCGGGGCCACAATAAATTCGGTTGATATAATTTACTATAAAAAATCAGCTAATGGCCGATTAATAAAAACGGAGGCCTTTCATTTTGCCAAACTACAGGTTAAGTCGGTGGTACCCAATGTGAACAAGGTGACAGCCATAAGCTTTAGCTATGCAACCATGGTAAAGGATTAGCAATTAATCAGGCGCTCTTTTTAAACGCATAAAGATCATCGGTTTTATGATGTGGTTTTTTCCAGAGGATCAACCGCCATACAAATTCGGCGCTGGCCAACACCACAATGGCAAAAACAGCCGCCCAAATGGCCTGTTGGCTGGATGAAAAAGCACCGGCCAAAGCAACAAAATATACGATAGCCGGTAAAGCCGTCATAATGCAGAGTCCTGTGATATTTAAGGGTATCTTAAACGGACGGTGAGCATCAGGCGCTACCATCCTTAGTTTGATCAGCGAGATATACTCCAGCGATAAACCGGCGCCATACACCGTCACATCAATAATCAGCAAGTCGGCAAATGGCCATAAAACCATCAGGCTTACAATGAGGGAGCAAACAATAATTGAAGCGATGGGCGTCTGATATTTTGAATGCTCCCGGTTTAGCCGCGAAGGTAAAATATCCTCATCGGCCATAACCTTTGGTACCCTTGATACCGAAAGCAGCACCGCCGCATAGATGCCAAGGCTTGCAGCCATGCCCGCAAATGCAATAAGTGAGCCCAGCCACTGACCGCCAATAATTGCGCCAACCGCCGGGAAGCCTTTGTCTTTTAACACATCGGGGCTAATTCCTGATAACTGAGATACAAGGATAATTAAAAAATAAAGCACGATGACCAATGCAAAAGCCGAAAATATGGAAACCAGGTACGACTTAACCGGTTTTTCAACTTCTTCGGCATAAGTGGTCACATTATCCCAGCCCAGGCAATTCCACATTACGGTGTATAATGCCATACTAAAGGAAGAAAAAGGCACACCTTTTACAGAAGGTGCAGGCATGGCCAATGCGCCGCTATGGTGCTGAAAGAACATGATGAACAAAATGATGAAAGGCACAAGCACCAGCACGCCCAGAAACAATGAAGTTTTGCCAACCGGAACAATACCCAGAATATTTAAAGCCGCCGACGCCCATATCACAACCAGACAAATGGGTATGCGGTAATCCATTAAAACCGGAAAGAAATAGGAGGCGTACAACACAAACAGTCCGGGATAAATGGCCAGGTCAACAAAAGTATAAAGCCAGGTCCACCAGCCCTCATAAAAACCCCATCGTTTTCCCAGGGCATGTTTCACCCATTTATAATAGCCGCCTGTAACGGGCATCATGCTGTTCATTTCAAGCACCGTGAAAATGGCAGGTACATCCCATAATATTGGCGTTATCAATAAAATAAGCAGGGCGGCATGCTCACCGGCATAAGTAAGCAGCGGCTCCAGACCATAAGGGCCGCCCGAAACCGTAAAGAAAATAACAGCGATAAGTTGTATCGGACTGATCTTTCTTAAAGTGCGCATTTTTTTCATGGGCTATAAAAATATTGTTTATGTTACTAATTGTTTAATTAGTTTGAAATTATTGTAACTTTAATTATTCAATAAACAGCTAAGTGATGTGTTTTTTCAAAATGCACGTTAACATGAAGTTACCTCAATATTAACATTGTATCCTGACAGGAAAAAGCTAAAAGCTAATTTGTAGTTTTAAATTTTGCTAACCTAATTATGTGATGGAAATGAGGAAAAAGATATTGTTCATAACGGGTTCTATTAATCAAACTTCGCAGATGCACCAGATTTCGGAGCACCTGGGAGGGTATGATTGCTGGTTCAGCCAGTTGTTCCCCGACACGCCTTTTCTTAAAGCCGTCATGAAATACACACGCTTTGCCGACAGGACTGTATTGGCGGGGCATTTCAGGGCAAAATCTGAAAATTATCTGCAACAGCACGGGTTGAAAGTTGATTACGCGGGCAACAAAAACAAGTACGACCTGGTGGTATATTGCAGCGACATGGTAATTGCAAACAAGTTCAGGGACCATAAAACCATTTGGGTGCAGGAGGGTATGATTGACAAGCGTACCTTTTTAACCGGTATAGTAAAAGAACTTGGGTTGCCCCCGTATTTCACTGCTGATACTTCTTTAAACGGCTCTACCAATATTTGTGATATTTACTGCACCGCTTCCGAAGGCTATAAAAAGCACTTCGCAACTCATGGTACCGATTCCGCAAAATTGATAGTGACGGGCATACCAAATTATGATAACCAGCGCCAATACCTGGATAATGATTTTCCCTATCATAACTATGTTATGGTTGCTACAACGGATATGCGCGAAACCTACCGTTTTGAAAACAGGCCGGCATTTATAAAAAGCGCAGTGAAAATAGCCAAAGGAAGGCAACTGCTTTTTAAGCTGCACCCCAACGAAAGGTTTGACCGCGCCGAAGCCGAAATACGTAAATACGCGCCGGCAGGTACATTGATTTACAATAGCGGCAACACCAACCAGATGATAGCAAATTGCAGCGAACTTATCACCCAATACTCAACGGTTGTTTACACAGGTATCGTACTTGGTAAAAAGGTACACTCTTATTTTGATGTGGAAGAGTTAAAACGCATGGCGCCTATACAGAATGGCGGGGTTTCTGCAAAAAATATTGCACAGATTTGCAACAGCTACATTAATTTTGGCGGAAAGAAAGAAGATTTTTTAAAAGGGTTCACCTTTCAGCCAAAGATTGCACAATACGCAGAGATGCAGTATGCCTGATAAGGTGAATATATAAAGCAAATTTATGGCGGACAATACCATAATAGTTGTACAGGCGCGAATGTCGTCCACCCGTTTGCCGGGGAAGGTTATGATGCCGGTTTTAGGAAAAAGCCTTTTGTACAGGATGATTGAGCGCCTGCAGATGATACGTCATGATGCCCGTGTAGTTATCGCTACTTCCGAAGAGGCCGCTGATGATGTAATAGAACAGGAAGCTATACAAATGAATGTGGGCTGCTTTCGCGGGAACCTCAATAACCTGCTCGACCGGCATTACCGGGCAGCAAAACAATATGATGCGGATATCGTATTAAAAATACCTTCCGACTGCCCGCTTATTGATCCGCGGATTATTGATGAAGTGCTTGATTTTTATTTTGCCCATCGCGGCGAATACGATTTTGTAAGTAACCTGCACCCGGCGACTTTCGCCGATGGGAACGATGTGGAAATAATGACGATAGACTGCCTCGAAAAAGCATGGAACGGGGCAGACCGGATTTTGGAACTGGAACACACTACACCTTATATATGGGAGAACCCCGAAAAATTCAGGATCGGGAATGTAAGCTGGGGCACCGGCAGGGATTACTCCATGTCGCACCGTTTCACCATTGATTATGAAGCCGACTACAATTTTATAAAACGTGTGTATGAAGAATTATATCCTCAAAAAACGGATTTTTCTTATGAGGATATTTTAAACCTTTTAAACGATAAGCCTGAAATATATAACATAAATGCAAAATATGCCGGTGTAAACTGGTACAGGAACCACCTGGAGGAGCTGAAAACCATTTCGCCAGAAAATACAAAATTGACTTTTTGATAACAATAGTTAAATTATCAGGATTTAACTTTAAATTTTTATAATAACATAAATGCAAAGTGCAACTATAGCTACCAAACAACTGGAGGAGACAGCGTTAAGTGTGCGGGAGCACATCATCAGGATGTCAACCGACGGCGGCTGTTTTGTGGGGGCGTCGCTTTCCGCCGCCGATTTAATCGTTTACCTCTATTCCGGTTTTTTAAATATCAACCCAAATAACCTTGATGATCCTGACCGCGATTACCTGTTCCTTTCAAAAGGACATGATGTGCCTGCGTTATACGGAACATTTGTTGAGCGGGGATTGCTTGAAAAAGACCGTCTGAAAAATCATTTATCCTTAGAAGATTATATCTACTGGCACCCCAATACACATATCCCCGGCATCGAATTTCATTCAGGCTCCTTAGGGCATTTGCCGTCCGTAGCTATAGGCGTAGCCATGGATATTAAAATAAGGGGCGGCAAAAACAAAGTAGTTTGCATTATGGGCGATGGCGAATTGAACGAAGGTACCTGCTGGGAAGCTGTACTGGTGGCCAATGCTTATAAATTGGACAACCTGATTTTCGTGATAGACCGCAACCATTTTCAGGCAAATATGGCCACTGAAGATCTGATTCCGCTGGAACCATTGCATGACAAATTCACAGCCTTCGGCGCCGCTGTAAAACGGATAGACGGACATAGTTTTGAAGCCTTGCACAGCGCTTTTTCAGCTTATCCGTTCCAAACCGGAAAACTAAACGTGGTAATTGCCGATACCGTGAGGGGTAAAGGCCTGCCAAGTATTGAACGTCGGGCCGACAGGTGGTTCTGTAATTTCAGTGCGACAGAAGTTGAGGACCTGCTCAAAGAATTGCACGGCGAACATTTAACCCAATTAACATCAGAAACATTAGTGGTAAGATAACATGACATACGAAGAACTACTTACCCAAACCGCTTTGTCCGACGAACGTTTTATCGTGATGACGGCGGAAAACCGGGCACTTGTGCGTAATATTCCGGGAAAACTGGGCAACCGCTTTATTGATACCGGGATAACCGAGCAAACTATGATCGGCGCTGCCGCGGGCCTTGCCCTTCGGGGACGTATCCCGGTGGTACATGCACTGGCCTCATTTTTAACCATGCGGGCCTTTGAATTTGTGCGCACCGATGCCGGTATCCCTAACCTGCCGGTTAAACTGAGCAGTTTTATACCCGGCTTTTTATCCGATGGTAATGGCCCCACCCACCAGGCGGTTGAAGATATATCCCTGATGCGCGGTATCCCTAATATGACAGTTTTCGCACCTGCCGATGAGCAGGATCTGGTGACGATGCTGCCGCAGATTTGGGCACATCCCCATCCGTCTTATGTCCGCATCAATACCCGTAAGACAGATCATCAGCATAGCCCCTTTGAGTTGGGCAAAGCCGAAGTCATTTCCAAGGGCGAAGACGTAACCATATTAACTTACGGATTACTTTTTGAACAGGCGCTGATCGCCGTTGAGATCCTTAAAAACGAAGGTTTGTCTGTTGGCCTGGTTAACCTGCGCAGCCTTAAACCGGTAGATGAACAGGCTATATTGCAAGCTACACAAAGCAGTGCGCTAACTGTAACGCTCGAAGACCATTTTCTGACGGGCGGCTTGTACAGTATTGTGGCAGAAGTACTGCTGAAACACGGGCTTACTGCAAAAGTGCTGCCCTTCGCGTTAAATGAAAAATGGTTTAAGCCATCGCTGCTGCCAAATGTGCTGGCACACGAAGGCTTTACCGGCAAACAAATCGCCGAAAAAATATTAGGCTATACCACCCGTTCTGTTCAGCCAGAAATTTCAATTCCACAATTTTCCGAATAAAATAATAATACTGATACTATGCCAAATTCTATAAAATTCAATGCAGATTACCCCGATATAACCAAATCAAATGAGTTATATGAGCGTGCTGTAAAAGTTCAAAAGCCGGTTACCCAAACCCTTGCAAAAGGGCCGGGGCAGTTCAGCAACGGCGTAGCACCTAAATACCTGCAAAAAGGTAAAGGCTCGCATGTTTGGGATGTTGACGGCAACGAATACATCGATTTTAATTCTGCCATTGGCCCTATTTCCTTAGGCTATGCCTATCCGGTTGTGGATGCCGCCATTGAAAAACAATTAAAGGACGGGATTACCTTTTCATTAATGCACCCGCTTGAAGTTGAACTATCGGAGTTGATACAGGAAGTAATTCCTAATGCCGAAGCGGTAAAGATCGCAAAAACCGGCGCCGATGTTTGCTCCGCGGCCATACGCGTTGCCCGTGCATTCACCAAACGCGAGAAAGTTTTTTGCTGCGGCTACCATGGCTGGCACGACTGGTACATCGGTATCACCAGCCGTAACGCCGGGATCCCCGAGGCGATACAGAACATGACTTATACTTTTGAGTATAACGATATTGAAGCCATAAAAGCGGCGCTTGATGAAACTGTTGCAGCACTGATTCTGGAGCCCTTTATTTTCGAGGCGCCAAAACCGGGTTTCCTGAAACAACTGGCCGAAGTATGTAAAGCAAATGGCACCCTGCTGATACTTGATGAAATGTGGACAGGTTTCCGCATAGCGATAGGCGGCGCACAGGAATACTTTGATGTTAAACCCGACCTGGCTGTTTATTCAAAAGCATGCGCCAATGGCATGCCTATTGCCCTGCTTACCGGTCGCGCTGATGTAATGGAACTGTTTAACCATGAAGTGTTCAGCTACACCACTTTTGGAGGCGAGGCATTATCGCTTGCGGCCTGTGTTGCTACGATAAATGAACTGCGGGATAAAAACGTGCCTCAGTATTTAGATGAAAAAGGTGCTTTGATGAAAGATGGTTATAACCAGATAGCCATTGAAAACGGTATGGATATTTATACCCGCTGTATTGGCTATAACTGCCGCTCGATGGTAACCTTCACCCCCGAGGCAGGCAACGGCCTGGAAGTAAAAACCCTTATGCAGCAGGAAATGATAAAACGCGGCGTTCTATGGGCAGGTTTCCATAATATGTGTTTTAGCCATAGCGATGAGGATATTGCCTATACGCTTTCGGCATACCGTGATGTAATGCCAATTATGAAAGAGGCGATCCAAAGCGGTAACATCAAACAGTATTTAAAAGGCGAAGTACTCGAAGCGGTTTTCCGCAAAGTAAGTAATTACAATATTAAACCTAAGACGGTATAAAAAGGTGAAAGGCAAAAGGTGAAAGGTTTTGCTGAAAAGGCAAGGCAGTAAGCCTGAAAATGACTGGTAACCTTTCCACCAATGAACTAATGAACCAATGAACTAATGAACCAACTATTTTCTTTAAAAAATAAAACCGCAATTGTAACCGGAGCTTTGGGCTTGCTGGGGAAAAAACACTGCGAAGCGCTTGCGGAAGCAGGTGCAAATGTGGTGGTAGCCGATATGGATGAGGCTGCTGCCGAAGCTTTTGCTGCGTCACTTGGCGAACAGCACGGCGGACTTAAAGTGGATGTCACCAGCGAGCGATCATTGAAAACTGCCAGGGATAAAATAATTACACGCTACGGCAGTATTGATATACTGGTGAACAATGCCGCTATAAACGATATGTTTGAGAATCCGGGAATGGCAAAGGAGTTATCGGCTTTTGAAAACTACCCGCTCGATGCTTTTAAAAAATCACTGGATGTTAATGTAACAGGGGTGTTCCTGGCGTCGCAGGTTTTTGGTTCGGTAATGGCCGGGCAGGGGAGCGGAAGCATCATCAATATCGCATCAACCTACGGCATTGTAGGCCCCGACCAATCTATTTACCGCAACGAATGTGGTGAACAAACTTTTTATAAATCGCCTGTTTACCCGGTTACCAAAGGCGCGGTGGTGAACTTTACCCGCTTTTTAGCGGCTTACTGGGGTAATAAAGGCGTGCGGGTGAATACCCTTTCGCCGGGTGGCGTTGAAAATGCACAGAACGAGTTTTTTATACAGAATTATTCAGCAAAAACATTGCTTGGCCGCATGGCGCAGCCAAATGATTACCAGGGCGCGCTGATATTTTTAGCCAGCGATGCCTCAGCTTATATGACCGGGGCAAACCTGATAGTTGACGGCGGATGGACCGCAATTTAAATTATGAACCCAATTAAACATTAAAGATATGTTAGAAGCAAAACTTTCAAAAATTAAGTTACTCCTCACCGATTGTGACGGCGTATTAACCGATGGCGGCGTTTATTACGGCCAGGACGGGGAAGAATTAAAAAGATTTGATATCCGCGACGGGATGGGTGTTGAGCGCCTCCGAAACCTGGCCGGGGTGACAACCGGAATTATTACCGGAGAGCTTTCTCCATCGGTAATAAAACGTGCAGAAAAATTAAAGATCACTGAACTGCACCTTGGGGTTAAAGATAAACCGTCTGTGTTTAATGAGATTATAAGCAGGCTGGGCCTTAAACCCGATGAAGTGGCTTTTATTGGCGATGATGTAAATGACCTGGAAGTAATGAAACTGGCAGGTGTTTCAATTTGTCCGGGTAACGCTATTTCATTTGTTAAAGATGTAGCTTCGGTAGTTTGCGAAAACAACGGCGGCGGCGGTTGTTTCAGGGAAGTTGCAGAAATGATCATCCTGGCTCATAACGGCGGCCAGGTTTCGCGCAGGGCCAATGAAACTATAACGCTGAACAGCGGAATTAAGATTGGCTCCGGTGAACCCTGTTATATTATCGCCGAAATCGGCATCAACCATAACGGTTCGCTTGAAATTGCCAAACAACTGATTGACGAGGCGGTAGCAGCAAAGGCGACTGCCGTTAAGTTTCAGAAAAGGACGCCTGAGATCTGCGTGCCAAAAGACCAGTGGGAAATTATGCGCGATACGCCATGGGGCCGTATGTCGTACATCGATTATAAGCGCAAAACCGAGTTTGGTATAGTGGAGTATGCCACTATAGATCAGTACTGCAAAAAACAGGGCATTGATTGGTTTGTATCAACCTGGGATGTGGAAGCTGTAGATTTTATGGAGCAATTTGATACTCCTTTGTATAAACTGGCTTCCGCGTCGCTTACAGATACCCAGTTAATAAAACGGATATTGCTGACAGGCAAGCCGTTGATGCTGTCAACAGGTATGTCAACTGTTAAGGAAATTGAGGATGCTGTAAATCTGGTTTGGTCGTTCGATAAGAATTATCCTTTGTTTATAGCACACTCTACTTCAGCGTATCCTTGCAAACCAGAGGAGCTTAACCTGAAGATGATCCAGACGCTTGCAAAAAACTATCCGGGTGTACCTATCGGCTATTCCGGTCACGAAACGGGGCTGGCTACTACCGTTGCGGCAACAGCCATGGGCGCAACCTTTGTTGAACGCCACTTTACGCTCGACCGCGCCATGTGGGGATCAGACCATGCCGCCTCCGTTGAGCCGCAGGGCTTTCAACGCCTGGTACGGGATATCCGCGATGTGGAAATTGCCGCAGGCGATGGCGTTAAAAAAGTTTATGAATCGGAATTAGGCCCGATGAAGCGATTGAGGGTGAATATCAGTGAGGAATATAAAGAGAAGGCTAAAGTATAAACGTGGTAGAGACGCGATGCATCGCGTCTCTACTTTTCATTTAAAATGACAACAGTTCAAACAACAACAATAATTTTAATCTGCTGGGTGATATTCATCATCACCTGGGAGCGTATATCGCCTTACCGAAAGGGTCTTCCTTTTTTCAGGGATGGCTTTTGGGTTGATCTGGTTTGGTACACCATCATCCAAAGCTATTTTCTTAAAATCCTGATTTTCGGGTACATCATTTCGCCTATACAGCAACATTTTGCCTATACAGGCTTCCAGTTTATCAAAAGCTGGTCGCTTACTGAACAGGTACTGTTTTTTTTAGTAGTGCACGATTTCTACATCTATCTCTTTCACCGCTGGCAGCATAGCAATAAAATACTCTGGCGCACACATGAGGCGCACCACTCGGGGAAGGAAATTGATTTTCTGGCCGGGTCGCGCTCCCATACACTGGAGATCATCATCAATCAAACCATTGAATTTGCGCCGATTGTAATCCTTGGCGCTGATCCGGCAGTCGTGCCCATCAAGGCGATGCTCGACGCCATGTTCGGGATGTTTATCCACGCCAACGTCAATGTCAGGTTCGGTAAACTAAAGTATTTCCTTAATTCGCCCGAGCTGCATTTATGGCACCATGCTAATTACCGCGAGGTTTTTCATGCCAATTTCGCCACAAAGTTTTCTGTGTGGGATTACCTGTTCGGGACGGTTTATTTTCCTGGTCATAAACCCGGAGATCAGCAGGAAAACTGGGGGCTTTATTATGATTATCCGAAAGACTATTTTCTGCAGCATGCTTTTTCAGTAAAACGTTTTGATGAAAAGAAACTGCTGAAATATAAATGGTTTAAGGCATATTATGAGCTAAGGCCAAACCTGATTGCCGCTTTGAAAACGCTTTTCCGTTTGAAAGGGTACACTAAAATAAAAAATATGCACCTTGAGACTAAGGGGCCTGAAGCCGAAAATGTAAATTCGCCGCTTGCGGATATCGAAGAAATTGCCTGAGCCGCAAAGGATATGGTGCGTTTAGAAAACTAAAGCTTCTCTATTTCTTCAATAGAAAGCTTAGTAAACTTAGAGATTTGGGCAAGTGGCAGACCGTCCTTTTTCATTTCTTTGGACAATGGCTTTCTTTTCTTCAAATGCCTTTACACGCTCTTCTTCACGGGCTTTTGTAGTGGCTTCCTGAACAGCAAAGTCCAGCACATTCTTATTATCCCATTTGTATTTTAAGCTGCTATCGTACATCGTTTTTTCCTCCTTTGTCAGGTTTGTATATTCTGCAATACTGAATAGTTTTTCAAATATGGGTTTCCGCAGGTAAACAGGTATTTTATCCCATCTGCTCATGTTCTTTAATACATGAAGCCACCTGTCTAAATCGGTTTCCAGTTCGGTATCCGTTTTTACAAATTATTCGTAAATATAATTGTTTTTTTTAAGGCACTCATGAGGGCTGCGCCGTTTACCTAATTCTATATAAGTATAACCCAGTTTATCGTAAAATATTTCGCCTGTATCCCTGTTACAGAGGCAAATATCGTGGAGATAGCTATTTGCCGGGCTATCTTCCAAAGTAAAATCTTCCAGCAGGGCAATTAAATATACTTCGGCAATATTGTATGCCCAGGCGCTTCGGTTGCCTTTTGGGGCCAGGTCGCTGATTAAACGGGAAGTGTAAAATAAAGCCCTTTCTTTAAAGTACCCCTGTCTGGCCCTTTGCACTTCTATTAAAAAGCGTTCGCCATTGCCGCCGGTGCAGAGCAGGTCGAATATGGCAGCGCCTTCATCTTTTAAATCGCCGGGGTGCTCGTTTTTATTATATAATCAACAATATGCTTGCGCCCCCTGAACACTTCATTTAAAAAAGCGATCAGCCCCGTATTGTACGGGGTTTGGTTCGCTGCCGAATATTTTCTTAAAGGCGAAGTCAACTAAAGGGTCGATGTATTTTCCCGGAAGGGACGGTTTATTTTCAGGCATAGCCAAATATAAAAGTTTATTCCTTATTCAGCATTACAACCCGGATAGTCCACGCCTGGATAAAATCTGCGCATTCATTAAAACTCAATTGCACCAGTTTTATCCTGACGAAAATTTATATCTTGCAACCAACAAAAATTCATTAGCTATTGACCTGGATATATTTAGTGTTAGCGGCAGCCTGTGAAACAGCATGGACATTTTGCCTGAAGTTTATGAAGCTGAGCGACCTTAAAACTTTAAGTTTTATAAATTTTTATAAATGGCCGGGAGGCTTGCAGGTGCTGATCCCTTTTGTTGGTTATATTTTATTTGGATTGGCCAATATTTATTTTTTTTCGACAGCCATTAAGCATATACCAACGGCCACTGCTTTTGCTGTTTGGACAGCAACTACGCTTATATTTATAAAGGTCGCCGAACTTCTATTTTTCCAACAACGTATTTCATGGGCTGAAGTATTTTTTTTGATGCTCATTATGGTGGGGATATTGGGCCTGAAAATATTTGCGGTACCGGCGAAGTAACTAACGTCAGACATATAAATTATGAAAATGCAAAACCATTACAATAGTATCCGCACACGGTCATGCTGCATAAGCAGCCGTTTTTCAGCCGGGATGATCCTTGTGTTTTGTATGTTTTCTTCCCTGTCGTTTTCCCAGGTTGTAAATGTTGTAAGCCCGGTTACCAGCCAGACTTATAATCTTCCCGACCCCGCAGGCATGCAAACGGCGGCTGATGTACAGGGAGGGATAACAACCGCCGAAACCGCGGGCAAAGCGCTTTGTGCGGATGCTGCCAAAGAAAGGGCCATCGCATTAAAAGAGTTAAACAAAGCCAAAATCATGAGTGGCAATTACCAGGCTGCATTAAACAATTTTAGTAAAAACGAAGTTGCACCCTATAATACCGACTTAAATAATTACACAGCGAGCGGTACAATGTTTAACGAATCGCTCGCAGCTTACAACAAAGCTGTCCTTGCAAATAATGCATTGGCGGCTAAAGACCGGAAGGCGGCAACGGTTGCCGGCCTGAACAAACAGAAAGCGCAAATTGACGTCTGGGGTATTAAGTTAACCAAATGGAAAAGCAAACTGGATGCAGCCAAAGCTAAACTTGATGTTGATAACGCAGCGTTGCAAAAGCAGAAACAAAATGCTGATGCCGCCGCTAAAACAGCTGATGATAAATTAAAAGTTACAAAGCCAAAATTAAACGGCTTGCTGGACCAATTAACAATATGTGCCAATTATGCCTGGAAATGCCACGAGCTTTTGATGAATAAATTCAACAGCCCCAAAACAACCGACGACGGGTATTTCAGCACCCCGGCTTATAAAAGCGCGATAGCGGATTTGGTATCGGCCATGAAATTGAAAGTTTAGCGCCCTGAGCTGCTGCACATGAAGGGCATGTAACAATATAACAGGTATTATTCAAATCCATTGTTAAAGCGCATGGAAAAGTTTAGTATTGTACTGTGGTTTTACCTTATAACCGTTTTTTCAATCCCATAGTATGAAGAAAATCCTTACTTCAGTTACATTTATTTGTTTTATTACAAGTGCCGCAATGGCCCAGCAGCCCACTGTTTCTCCCTCAAAAAACACCAATCCGATCACAAAATCCCGCATTTTACAGGTGGATTCGGCTGTTGTTACCAAACACACGGTGACCATAAAAGGAAAGCTGGTCCCCTACACGGCTTCCGCCGGGAGCATTCCTATTTGGGATGAGGAAGGAAGGCCGGTTGCAGGGGTATTTTATACCTATTATGAACGCGACGACGTCAGCGACAAGTCAACCCGGCCGCTTGTAATTTCATTTAACGGAGGACCAGGCACCCCATCTGTTTGGATGGAAATAGGTTACACCGGGCCAAGGCGCCTGAATGTTGACAACGAAGGTTACCCTGTTCAGCCTTACGGGATAGAAGAAAATAGTAACTCCATACTGGATGTTGCCGACATCGTTTATATCGACCCGGTAAACACAGGCTATTCAAGGATAGTGGACAAGGAAACGCCCGGATCAAAATTCTTTGGCGTTAATGAAGATATTAAATACCTGGCCGAATGGATCAACACTTTTGTGACCCGCAAAAACCGCTGGGCATCCCCTAAATTCCTGATCGGGGAAAGCTACGGTACAACCAGGGCTTCGGGTCTGGCCCTTGAACTGCAAAATGCCCAATGGATGTATTTAAACGGGGTTGTGCTGGTTTCGCCGACAGATTTGGGCATCGAACGCAACGGCCCTGTACAGGAAGCATTGAAACTGCCTTATTTTGCCGCCACAGCCTGGTACCACGGTATGCTTGCGGCGGAGTACCAGCAAAAAGAACTTACTGCATTTTTGCCCGGGGTCGAAAATTTCACTATAAATGAACTGATCCCGGCAATGGCGCGCGGCGGTTTTATCGACGACGCCCAAAAAAAGGATATAGCCGCCAAAATGGCTAAATACAGCGGTATTTCCGAAACGGTAATATTAGGAAATAACCTGAATGTCTCTTACGACCTTTTCTGGAAAGAATTATTGCGCGAAAAAGGATTTACAGTAGGACGACTTGATTCCCGGTATAAAGGGATTGACAAGCAGGCTTATGGCGACAGTCCTGATTACAACGCAGAACTTACTGCATGGCTGCATGAATTCACCCCGGCAATGAATATTTACCTGCGGAATGAACTGAACTACAAAACCGATCTTAAATACAATATGTTTGGTAACGTATGGCCATGGGATGACAAAAACGATCATACCGGCGAAAATTTGCGGCAGGCCATCGCCCAGAACCCCTATCTTCATTTGCTTATACAGTCGGGCTATTTCGACGGCGCCTGCGATTATTTTAACGCTAAATACAGCCTGTGGCAGCTTGACCCAAGCGGAAGGCTGAAAGACCGCTTAAAATGGGAAGGCTATAAAAGCGGCCACATGATGTACCTCCGTAAAGAGGACCTTGCGGTTGCAGCGGAAAACCTAAGGAAATTTATTCAGGAGTCTGTTCCGAAACCAGGAACACCTGCGAAGTATTAATGTAGAGACGCAATGCATTGCGTCTTTAAACTACGGCTGTGTACCGGAGACGCGATGCATCGCGTCTCTACATTAATTATTCTTCAAGCCTAATTCATGGGCTTTGTAATTCATTAAAAACTCGTTTTCAGTAAAAAAATCAATGCTGAAGATGCTCCTTGGGTCGCCGGTATAGGATGGCAGTGCCACCTGGGTTAAATTATTGGTGCTGCCGGTAGTGTAGCTGTAAGTAAATCCCTGGCCGGTAGTAATTGTTACCGGTGTATTTGCAGGGAGCGAACTTATGTTGCCTGTTGCCTTACTGTTGGCAATGGTAGAGATTGCGGGGGTGCCGGTATCAAATAACACGGTGGCGGCAACACTTTGCCCGTTGTAACTTATTGTTGCCGGAATATCAGGCGAATATCCCCATTGCGAAGTATTTGAAAGGGGGTGCATAACAAAACTCGTCAATCCGCCAATATCCGCAGTCACCAGCCCGATGGTAAGCAGGTTTGAAACATAAGTGCCGTGGAGGCTGAAAGCCGCATTGCTGAACATGGATAATTTAAAACCACTTGTAACGCCGCTACTTAATTTAAAATAACTCAGCGGACTCCCTATGGCGGTATTGGCATAACTAAGTCCCGGGCCAACGCCAAACACATCGTTTGAATGCGCCGGCTGTTTTAGGCCGGTCAGCTTATCTACTATTTTATAATATAAAAATATGGGAATTCGGCTGGTAGTGATATTCCCATTCTGATCGCCGATGGTTACTGTAGTGTAAGCAAGGTTCCCGTATTCCTGAATCTCGCTCTGAGCGTTCCCGTAAGCAATCACTGACGCCTGTGACGTAACTGTTATACCATTAACTATTACCGAGTCTCCTGTTACCGTGATGCCGGTACTGGTGATCATGGAGGCCGGTAATATCCCTGTGGCGTCGATCGTCATCCCGGCCGAACCGGTATCAAATACACTGTAATAGGTTACCGTTTGCGTACCTACTTTGGTAATAGGAATAAAAACCCTTTTATAAATACTGCTGTCAACTTCGTATAATCCCAGCGTTGCCAATGGGACAGGCGTAACAGAAACAGGGGCAGGCGCTGCATGATCTTTTTGGCAGGATGCCATCAACATTGATAAAAACAATCCCCCGGCAAACAGCGAAATGTACTTTAAGTAGATTTTTCCCATATATTATTTAATTCCCGTCCAAATGTTTGTGTTATAACGGAATTTCACCGAAAAAGTATTTAAAAAATCCAATGGTGAAAAAAATAATCAGTTTATTTAAGCGACTCTGCTGAACCTGTAAAATTAACCGCAGCTTTCTGCTATGGATTGTTCTAAAATAAAGCCCTGATATTTCGGTAAAAATAGCTTATTGATAAAGAAAGCATTGTTTGTTTTTAACACGGAGGGCATCAAGAATACGCTGAGAACACTGAGAAATAAGATGAAATTCTTGAGGTTGGAGAGCAAAATAGGAATTTCTGCGGCCTCTGTGCCTCCTCCGTATCTTTGTGTTAAAATTTAATGAATGGTTAGTTGTATGGAAGAAAATTAGGAAATAAGCTACAGTATATTCCATTAAACTAATCAAAAGCTTTTTTTATCCCGGCAAGGCCATCAGTTGACGGGCAAATTTTATTTTGCTAAATACAGACCGGCTTGCCTGCTTGTATTTATTGAAAAGCACACACAGGGGCCGCAAGACTATGATTTAACCCATGGTGAATTAATTAACGAAAAAGAAAATATGGAAAAACATTTACACAGGCACTGGATTTGTCTATGTATTACATATGAAGATACTCTACATAAAAAATATGATAAGTTCCCGCTGCAAAATAGTAGTACAGCTGGAACTGATGAAACTCGGACTTCATTGTTCATCAATAGCCCTTGGGCGGGTGGAAACCATAGAGCTTATTTCTGCCGGACAGATTGATAAAATCAGAACGGCTTTATTGCAATGCGGCCTGGAATTAATGGATAATAAGAAAAGCATCCTGGTTGAAAAAATAAAAACGGTTATTATCGAGATGGTTTATTATTCGGATTACCAGCTAAAGATAAATTTTTCGGACTATTTAAGCGCAAAATTAGATCTCGACTATACTTACCTCGCCAACATATTTTCAGAGCATGAGGGTACTACAATTGAACGCTTTATCATCTTCAACAAAATTCAGCGGATCAAAGAGCTGATCGGGTACAATGAACTTACCCTTACTGAAATTTCATGGAAACTGCATTACAGCAGTGTTGCACACCTGTCAACCCAATTCAAAAAAATCACAGGTGTTACCCCTTCCCACTTTAAGCACTTTGAACACCAACGCCTTTTGGCTGTTTAAAAATGTGTGAATCATAGAACTTTTCTCCAAAATTATGTAACATAAAGCCCCCGGTTACAGGGTAGGTTTGTATTGTCCATAATTCCCTTCAAAACAGAATCCTGGCTTTTAAAATACATTTTATCAAAAAAAATCTACCATGAAAAAAAAATCTACCCTGACTAAGGATAGCACACCAACGCGTAAAAGCAGGGGCTATTCTAAAATATTCAACACCATCTGGTCAATGGTATTGCTGCTTGCCATATTTACGGCCGGTTGTAAAAAGGATAACTATAAAGGAGCTGTCCAGGGCCTTTGCCCGGTTGTTGTTTCTACCGACCCAATGGATAAGGCGGTGGATGTAGTTCTTAACAAAGTGATTTCGGCAACCTTCAATACGGCCATGCGACATGCAACTATTAATAATTTAACATTTACAATTTCGCAGGGGGGAACAAAAATTGCCGGAACGGTTGCCCCAACAGCTAATAACGCGGTTTTTACTTTTACGCCAACGGTAGCACTGTTACCCTTTACAACTTACACGGGTACCATTACAACCAGCGCCAGGGACACCCTTGGTAGTGCAATGGTCAGTAATTACGTTTGGACATTCACAACCATTCCCCAGGTGACCCTATCATCAAACCCAGCGGCGGACGGTACGACTGCCGGCGCCGGAACATTTGCCCAGGGCTCGGTGACAACGGTCACTGCAACACCGAATGCCGGTTTTGCTTTTATCAACTGGACAAATAACGGCGTGATAGCTTCAAAAAGTCCAAGTTTTTCGATTACCATGGCTGGTAATATTGCATTAGTTGCAAACTTTACGCCAGTGGTAGCAGGAAAATTTGCGTTACATCTTTCCTCTTTACCGGTGGCCGGCGGAATAACTGACGGATCTGCTTTATACAGCGCAGGTTCTTCGGTAACAGCCACAGCAACTCCTAATTCCGGCTACACCTTCGTTAACTGGACGAATGGCGGGGTTATAGCATCAACGAGTTCCAATTATCAGTTTATTTTGACCAAAAACACTACTTTGGTTGCAAACTTTCAGCTTGTTTTGGCGTCACAGTTTTCGGTAAAATTATCGTCAAATCCGGCTTCAGGCGGATCAACATCAGGATCAGGCGCCTATAATGCAGGTTCCTCTGTAACCGTGACGGCAACACCAAATTCCGGGTATGCTTTTACTAACTGGACAAACCAGGGAGTAATAGCCTCAACCAGTTCAAGCTATACATTTACATTGAATGCAAATACAACGCTGGTTGCTAACTTTGGACCTATAGTAACGACACCGCTGTTCACTTCAATTTTCGGGGCTTTTGGCGGAAGTGCAGGGGTAACTAACCAGGGAATAAATACCGTGGTTAACGGTGCTATCGGTACCACGGCGGTTGCTACTAAAATAACCGGGTTTCATGACGGGCTAACAAACGATGTTTACACAGAAACACCACTTAATGTGGGGCTTGTAACCGGCGGAATTGACGCGGCACCCCCTTTCCCGGGAACTGCAACAAAATTTGCTATAGCCACACAGGCATTGGCTGATGCTACCGCTTTTTATATCAGTATTTCGCCGGCTAATAAACCAGGCGGTATTGATCCCGGCGCTGGCGAACTGGGCGGTTTAACCTTAGCGCCAGGCGTCTATAAATCTGCAAGCGGCACTTTTAAAATATCAAACGGAGATCTTACGCTGGATGCTAAGGGCGATCCGAATGCTACATGGATATTCCAGACAGCGGCCGGACTTACAGTAGGTATTGCAGGGCCGGCAGGCGCACGCAGCATTATAATGACAAACGGAGCTCAGGCTAAGAATGTTTATTGGTATGTAGGAAGCGCTGCTACTATTAACGCGGCAGGAGGCGGCATTATGGTGGGAACCATCATTTCTACCGCGGGAGTTACCTTGTCAACCGCCGGGAACGCGGTTCAAACTGTACTGAATGGCAGGGTGATTTCGCTGGTTGCCTCAGTTACCATGGTAAACACAACTGTCAACATGCCTTAACCTTTATTAGATATTGGTTTAAAATCAAAGCAGTTTATCCCGGCCCTTATTTTATCGGGGCCGGGATTTACAAAAGACAAAAACAAACAGAAAATTAATTTAAAAAGAAAATATATCATGTTAACGATAAATAAAATAATGCAAAAGTTTATCATCTGTTCATTGATGGTAAGTTCTGCCTTCACCACAGCTAAGGGGCAGGTTACGCCGCCCATCTGGTGGTATGGCGCATCCGGCGCTGCGAATTTTAATTTCTACACCGGCACAACCCAAAATCTTAATAATGCATTGACTGTTCCTACCCCCTTTCATAAAGGGAACGGTGTGCGGCCTTATGCCTCCGTACTGGTGGAATATCGCCCCGGCCCAATATGGGGCGGCATGCTGAACGTGGGCTATAATGGCCTGGGTGCAAAGTTCGATGGTGTTGAAGCTCCATGTAATTGCCCTGCTGACTTAACATCAGAGCTGAGCTATGTTTCGATAGAACCAAGCCTGCGTTTAGGCTTTAAAACTTCGAGCCTGTACTTTTTTGCTGGTCCGAGCCTGGCAATTAATGTAAATAAAGGATTTGCTTATACACAGCTTAAACAACCAAATACCAATGCTGATTTCAGCTCCGTTAACAGTACCATGTTTTCGGGCCAGGTTGGGGCCGGTTTTGACATTCCGTTGTCAGCGGCAGGCAGCGTATCAAAGGTTAGCCTGTCACCGTTTATTTCTTATCACCCCTATTTTGGTCAGGACCCAAGAAGCATAGAAAGCTTATCCATTACAACAGTAAGAGTTGGCCTTGCACTCAAATTTGGGAAAGGGCATAAGGCTCCGGTAACAGAAACCGCGGCTGCGGCTATCCCGGTTCCGGTGGCAGACGTTACATTTACGGTACGCGGGCCTGTAAATGCGCCGTTGGTCCGCCAGGTAAGCGAAACTTTGCCGATACTAAATGCGGTATTTTTTGATGACGGATCGACAGAGATTTCAAGCCGGTATGTATTGCTGTCAAAAGACCAGGCAACTGGCTTTAAAGAAGAATCTTTACAGAGCGGAGAGTCGGCAAACAAAGCAACTCGCTCTGCGGGGCAATTAAATGTTTATCACAACGTCCTGAATATTTTGGGCGACCGTATGCGGGCGAATCCGGGAGCAACGATAACCCTGGACGGATCTTCAGCCAAAGGGCCGGAAGATGGCAGAGAACTTGCCGGATCGGTAAAACTATACCTCGTTAATGTTTTTGGAATTGATGGCTCAAGGATTGCTGTCAAGGGCAGCTACAGGGCAAACCCTTCATCGGAACATCCGGGCGGTACCAAAGAGCTTGCCCTCCTTCGTGCCGAAGACCGCAGGGTTGATATTAAAAGCGCTTCGCCGGAAATATTAACTGAAGTGGGTGGTGGAATGATGAATCCTGTTCGGATTACTACCACCGTCGAAGATCCGCTTGATTTCGATGTAGTATTCAAGGTAGATTCAGCTAAAGGAACAGTTAAATCATGGTCAGTTGATGCTACTGACGATAAAGGAACCGTTCAGCATTTCGGTCCTTTCACAGGTGATCAGCAAGGGATTCCGGGAGCGACTATTTTAGGTAACAGCCCAGGCGGGGATTATAAAATAGTAATGCAGGCAGAGATGAATAACGGATCGACCGTTAAAAAGGAAAGCACTGTACATTTGGTTCAGCCGAACCCATCAATCACCAAAGGTTTCCGTTACAGTATTGTATTCGGCTTTGATAAAGCAAAAACAATAGCTGAATATGATACATTTTTGACAACCATTGTGGCGCCATTGATTGTTGACGGGGCAACTGTTACCATACACGGCTACACAGATATTATTGGCGGGGAGGCCTATAACCAAAAGTTGTCGGACGAAAGGGCGCAACAAACCCGGATAATACTCGCACGTACAATCGCCAACTCGGGCCGGGACAATGTGAAATTTGAAACAGCCGGTTTTGGTGAAGACCCGGCCCGTTCACCTTTTGAGAATACCAGTCCTGAAGAACGGTTTTATAACCGGACAGTAATTATTGATATAGTGCCTGTTAAATAATAAAAAGCATAAATGCCTTATTCAATATAGAGGCCCCGATATATCGGGGCCTCTTTTATTTTCCGGAGCGCCGGCATAATAATAAACGTTCTTCTATGGGCTGAAAAGTATAAGCCGTATAGTGTCAATCTTGTGTTGCTTTTATACACAATGAAACGCCTGATCTTCGTCAATTAGCTACAGTATATTCCTTTAAACTAATCACAAGCTGTCAGCAAATGTAATCAACTGCCCCTCATACGGTTACGGATCAATTTATTTAATTATAAATTTATTTTTTTAACCAAAATTTAACTGCCTAAAAACATGCCTGGTCGCCGCCTGTAGCCATAACAGGATAGATAGACTACAGAAAACCTTAGAAAGCAAAAAGGGCATCCTGAAAAAAGGCGAAATAAATTCAATACAGGCACTTGCTTTGCAATGTATAGGTCAGGTAGGTATTTGCCTGAACCCCAATGAATAAAGGCTCAGGAAAATTATAGTATTTACCGTTCATTTAATATAACAAATCATGAATAACGAGTTCAATTTAACTAAGGGCCCTGCATTGCGTCAAAGCCGGGGCTATTCCAAACCATCTGTTTTGGTTTGGTTTTTAGTATTGCTGTTTGGCGTGGCTATGTCGGGATGTCAAAAGGATAATTCGGCGGGCACTTCACCTAATTCTGCAATGTCATCAAACCTGTCGGCTTTAAGCACTGATGTTGACCCTGCGCCAATAAATCTTGGAACAGCAGGTGATTTCACAATTTTATCGGAAACCGGGATTTCAACTACCGGTGTTACTTCAATTCTCGGCGATATTGGTGTAAGCCCGATCGCTGCAAGTGCAATCACCGGATTTGGATTAAAAATGGATGCCGGCAACCAGTTTTCGTACTCGCCAATTGTGACAGGAAAGATTTATGCTGCTAACTATGCGCCTCCTGCCCCGGCTAAAATGACTACGGCCGTAAGTAATATGAAAACCGCGTTCACAGCAGCTAACGGACGGACTTTTCCGGCCCCTGTTGTTAACAAGTATGCGGGCGATATCAGTGGAAGGACCTTGCCCCCCGGCCTTTATAAATGGGGTACAGGCGTTTTAATATCCAATGCGGGCGTCACACTAAGCGGCCAGGCGGATGATGTATGGGTTTTTCAGATCGCACAAAATCTTACTGTAAATAATGGGGCTATTATTCATTTGATAGGGGGAGTCCAGGCCAAAAATATTTTCTGGGTGGTGTTCGGAAAAGCGACCCTTGGAACAACGGTTAATTTTAGCGGAAATATTCTTTGCAAAACACTGATCTCCCTGAATACAGGCGCTACGGTTAGAGGCAGGTTATTAGCGCAAACAGCAGTTACATTAATTGCAAATACGGTTAAACCCCAATAAAAGCATTAATAATGTGAATCAAGAGTCAAGAACCAAGAATCAAGAAAACAACCTGGCAAGTGTATATATCGGCCAACCGGAAAATATTTTATCGGAAGATTTCAACACATGACCGTAAATAAACAGCTTCCTTCTTTTTTTCTTGGTTCCTGGCTCTTAATTCGCGTTAGTATCAATCAATAAGTGTGACGCTGTTTCCAAAAGGGGGCAGCTTCTTTTGTTTTGAACACCTTCCCTGACTATCGTAGAAATCAGGCAGCAGCCTGTTTTTTAACATTCAATAAATAAACGGCCCAAAAACTACAAACACAGGCTAATGAAGTGATCGCCGTTGCAAACGGGAAAAAGAAAATCACTTCATCAACACCCCAAAACAGGAGTGCTATGCCAAGTGCAATGATCATCTTTTTAGCTAAACCGGTATTGGATGTTAGCTCACCGGAGACGATCCAAAGCAAGACTGCAATTAAAAACAAAGCGATACTGCTGGCATAGCCAAAACCGTCGTAATAATCGGCCAGGCTATGGGTAGCGCCCATAAACGGGAACTGATGGCCCGTCATTTGACTGATTACCTGGTGTTCAACGGGGTTGGGTTCATTTTTCCAGCCGGAAAAGCCAAATGTATGCAAGACACCATGAATGAACATTAATACAGCGGCTATCCGTAATAAAAGTTTTGGTCTCATAATTGGTTAATTTAAAGTTTACTACTAAAATAGAAAATATTGGCTTCCGGTTGTTGAAAAATTGAAATCTATCCGCCTGATTTTTATAAATTGTCAAAAAATAAAATGACCCGGGCCATCCGGTAATTATTTGTTTCTTTAACCTGCGGCATTGGTCCGATATATTTTTAAATACTATGTTACTGATCCAGTTTACCGGTTTGTCAGGTTGTGGTAAATCTACAATCTCGGCCAATGTAAAAAAAATGCTTAATGATTATAACCTCGCGGTTGAGATCATTGACGGTGATGTGTACAGGCAAACTTTATGCAAGGACCTTGGCTTTTCAAAAAACGACCGCTGTGAAAATATAAGGAGGTTAGGCGACCTCGCTTTTACCTTCACCCAACAAGGAATCATCGCGATAATTGCTGCGATAAACCCTTACGAAGAAATAAGAGATGAACTAAAAACCAGGTATGGCGCAAAAACCGTCTGGATTGACTGCGCCATGGACGAATTGATAAAAAGAGACACCAAGGGCCTGTATAAAAGGGCTTTATTAGCAGAAGGCCATCCTGACAAAATAAATAACCTGACCGGCGTAAATGATGTTTATGAGATCCCGGCAAATGACGATTTGAGGATAAATTCAAATTTAGAATCCATAGAACAATCAACACAAAAACTGTTTGATTTTATAATGAGTAATTTAGGATGATATAAAGGAAAAAGCGCAAAGTGGGAAAAATATTAATAAGCAAATTCCGAAAACGTTTTTAAGCAAAACCCAAGCCGCAGCAAAAAATCAAGCTCAAATATTAGAAAAGGCGCCTTTAGGTGCTAAATATTGGTAGAAAACAATAAAAAGGAGTTTGCGCGTCTGTGAATCGGCTTTTTTTCTCAGGCCCTAAACACATTTAGCCTCCTAAAAACAAAAATTCTTATGAACTAAATGCCTTTAGCTCATAAGAATGCTGACAATATGATAAAGAAAACCAGGGAAGGCCGGATCGAAAACTAAAAGGTCCGGATGCCTGAACCGGCAGCTTATTTTATCCCGTAATGGTCGTTCATTAGTTTCTCGAAAAGGCCGTTGGGCAATATGCGTTTTAAAGTAACCGCAATGGTTTGACCAAAAGCGCCGATCAGGTAACGGGGCGACGGGCTTGACGAATCAACTATTTCGCACACCTTTTTGCCGATTACATCTGGGTTGGCGCCAATGCTTTCATCTTTTTCCATGCTGGCAACCGCAGTATTGAATTCCTTTTCAAGCTGTTCGTTTTTAAGCGGGAAGGGCACTTTATCGCGGCTTCCGGTAAAGTCGGTTTTAAAGTCGCCGGGGTTAATCAGTGTTACTTTAACGCCGGTGTTGCGCAGTTCCATACGCAAACTTTGGGAATAACCTTCAATGGCATATTTGGAGGCACTGTACATGCCCTGGTAAGGCAAGCCGAAAAGACCGGCCAGCGAACTAACATTTATCACCAGACCCTGTTTGGCTTCAATCATTTTTGGTATCACCGCGCTGCTTACACGCACCACGCCAAAAAAGTTAACCTCGAACTGCTTTTTAGCATATTCAACAGGCATGGCATAAGCCGGGCCGGTAACGCCGTTGCCTGCATTATTCAGCAGTACATCAATTTTGCCTTCGGCTGCAATAATTTTATCAACGGCTGCTTTAACAGATGCATCGTCAGTAACGTCCAGTTCAATTGGTTTAAATGATACTGATTTCAGTCGGCTCAGATCGCGTGACGAACCATAAACGGTATGCCCTTTAGCCTGCAGTGCATTGGCACATGCTAAACCTATCCCGGACGAAGCGCCGGTTACAAGAATTACTTTTCCCATTGTTTAATTAATAATGATTAATTGTATGCTTTAAAATGCTATCGGTTTGAGCTATAAAAATGCGAATTTATATGAAAGCAAAGAAATTGTTTTTTGAATTTAATAAACCAGCTTTTTCCTTTTCAATCTTCACAATTTGACAAGGTACCCGTTTAGCAGGGCCAAATACCGGATACTTGTTTGTATTTTGTGATCAAACAATAGGCGATCATCTGTATTAACTGCATAAAGCAGATTAATCTTCGCCCTGACATTAGCCCGGTAACATTTGTAATAATGAAAAAGCAGCCCTGCCTCTTTATCTTCTCTTATTCCGGAATACATCAGGTAATTTTTATAAAGAAGCCCGCTTAAATCTTTTCGGTCATAAGCTTCCAGGTCCATGCATAAAAATGCAATTTCATCCAGGATGTCGATTTGTCGTAATTCATCGTTAAATTCAATACAATCAAAAATAACCGGGTCCTTGTATAGAAATATATTGCCTGTATGAAGGTCGCCATGCAAGTCCCTGGTATAACCTTTGGCAATCCGCTCATTTATAGCATATTGATACTTATCCAAAAAAAGACCGGATTGTTTCACGGATTGCCCGATAACGCCGGCGTAATGATCGCCCAGGTGGTCACGGGCGAATGCCTGTAAGAGACCGAGGTCATTAAATCGCTCTTTCAGGATATTTATTTCCGTTTTCTTCCTGATAATAGTTGCCTGCCGGTGAAACCCCGATATTTTGACTGCTAATCCTTTGATCGTCTGTTTATTTACCTTATGGGCCAAAAGCAGCTTGTCCATTTCTTTTGCAGTATCCATACGCCTCATAAATACAGCATAGTCAATCACTTCACCGTCCTGGCTATTTAACGAAAAAGAATTCCCTCTTTTGAACACAGGAATAGTCCCCAAATACATTTGATCTGCCAACCGTTTATTAAGAAACACTTCGCGTTCACAATAGTACCTCCTTTTTTCAAGTGTCGAAAAATCCAGGAATGAAAACTGCACAGGCTTCTTGATCTTATAGGCATATTGACTGGTAAGGATTACCCATGAGATATGGGTTTCGATCAATGAAGCGCCAACATGCCCCTCACGGAAACTTTCACCGCACATCAATTGCTCAATCTCATCGCTTTTCATTCTTAAAATTGATATAGGCTAATGCGGTATCCAACATCTTACTTAACGCTTCATGATCTGAATACAAAACCAAATGATCCTCCTTTAAAGGCTCAAATTCTTCTTTAATCTTTAAATAAACGCCAAAATCAGCCTCACTGTCTATTCGCTTTTTACTCACCCTTTCTTTAATAATCTCTTCCGGCGCCCTTATTTCAATAAAGTAAAGAGGGTGCTGAAGCTCCGAAGCTTTTTCTTTGAAAAGGCTTCGGATATTTTCTTTGTAAAATGTGGCGTCTATCACAACGTTCCGATTATCCCTTATGGCGTCGCCCATCATTACAAACATCATTTGATAAACCTCTGTTTTGGTTTTTTCATCATATCTGCCGCCCCGCGCCATGTCATTCCTGACGGCGTCGCTACTGATTAAAAGGCCATCAATCCTTAAAGCCAGCTGCCGGGCAAAAAAAGACTTCCCGCTGCCTGGCAACCCGAATACGGCAATTATCATTTTGCTATGATTTTACTAATTCTTCTGTTAATACGTTTCCGGTTCCTTTTTAAAAAAAGCCACTTTGTCTTACAGGAAATATCATCAGGGGTGTTTTTGTTTTGGCGCTATATTACTCTTTTTCGATCTGTTTTAAACGGCACAGCCGAAACCTGATATTCGTCTTCAAAGACGATATAACCAGGGTTTTTACTTGCAATTCTTTCTATTATAATATCATACTTTTCTGCTATTTCAATTAGTTCTTGTATTTTTTTGATGTGCTCCTTAGCAGAATCTTTGAACCAGGACAATGATACGTTAGCGTTATATTTGCTCGTCCCCTTGGAAAGTCTTAATGGCTTTTCCAGATTTCGATTAAACCAACCTGATAATTCTGGATCAAGCGAAAAAGTTGGGGAGTAGTAGTGATAAAAAAATATATTTGTCAGAAAAAAGATAATCGAAACAACAGATAATAAACTATTCCAGGAACTGTTTCCAGGTGAGCTGATGGCGTACTTTAGTATAAGCAGGTA
>JBIOHE010000010.1:0-28005 GCA_044448725.1 Sphingobacteriales bacterium
AAGGAGTTAGCTAAGTATGGATATAATATTCAAAAAGCAGCTTGACTATGAGTGTCTTACAAAGGCGTCATTATAAGCATCCTCTCCTATTGCAGGATATGTTGAAGTCTCCCATCCTACTACTTCGAGGTTAATGTTTTTTATCGTATTTAGACTATTTAACTCATCGGCAACAGATTTTATAATCTTTCTTTCTTCCTGAACATCGTTTGGAGATGCTATAAAGATTCGATAAGTAATTGTTGTTTTAGGCACGTGATTTATATTAATTTAACAATATTTAAACATGATTGTTATTTTATAATGACCAGCTGTCCGTAGTTTACAACTACGGATTGCTATGCCCGGAGACTTTGTCTCCCACCTTAAAGCAAATGTGCAACCCAGCCCAAAAGAGTTGCCACACGCCATCTACGCTGGTGGGTAATTAAGCTTTCTGATAAAGCCAAAGGAACAAAAAATAGCACCCGAAAAGTGTAAACTCTTACTCTTTTTTAACTCCTTGCTTATCCCCGCCAAATTCCGTATATTTACATCTATCCCAAAAGCTTTCCCAAAAATTTATTTTACCAGCGCAAATTTTTATACTCCGTTTTTTTGATTGTCTTGCGGGTCTTTCTCTGACATTTTATTTTATATTTATTGATATACAGTATGTTAGACAATAAAAAGGCGGCATTTTCATCGCAGGCTAAATGCGTTTAGCCTGCATATCGCCGGTTTTTATCACACCCTAAATGCGTTTAGCCTTCATATCGTCAGTTTTTATCACGCCCTAAACGGATTTAGCCTTCAGAATTGAATTTTTTATCACGCCCTAAACGCATTTAGCCTGCGCAGTTTTCCGTTTTATCACGCCCTAAACGCGTTTAGCCTGTGTGAAAACGGGGTTTTGTTTTCTGTTTTCCAAAAAATACTTATCTTCATTCATGATAATTATTTTTTCAATGGAAAATAAAGACGCCCATACCATCAATACCCGCCCGGCGGGGGAGCCGGAGGCCGGCCCGGAGGCGGGGGATAATTCGCGCCGCAATTTCGCACTTGTTTATCTCCGCCAGTGTCTTTCACTTGAACTTATAGTAATTTAAGCGTCCATGCTCACGTCATAGATCAAGCATTCCGTCTTGCAAATATATCTGTTCAAGATCGGGAGTGTGGATGCTCCCAACAAGATCATTCAAGTGTGGACGCGGGCGGATTTTTCTTCCTGCTTTGGTCTTTCGGCTTTTCGCTTTCCACACCCTATTCAGGGTACTTTTAACCCTAAAGCTTCAATATATCCTTTGTTAGGCCGGCAGTTTTCAAATTTGCTGTTGTTTAAAAATGCGTATAAGGCTTTTTTTATCTCTTCCCGGTCCGCGGGGGCGGCTTTGCGGATAGCAGCGAAATCAGCCCTGGGTTGTTCGGTATAGTCAATTAGCTTATCATAACCCGCCGGAACATCAAACGTGATGATGCCGGCAGTATTGTCTAACTTTTTATAGGGCCAGTAATGCCAGCCGATGTTATTCTCCTCCAGTGTTTTTCTGAAACCCCCAACCCATTCGTCCTTATTTTCGCCTGTCTCGCCACAATAAATGGGCACGTCATATTTATCCCTGAAGTCGATATAATCTTGTATCACGTCTTTACCTGTGGTTTTGGTCCAGTATTTATGGAACTGGTAAACCAGTTTTTTATCAAACGGTGGCCCGAATGGCGCAAAATTACTATCCCATTGCGCGCCGCCTAAAATCAGGATATGGTTTTTATCAACCAGCCGGATAGCCCTTGCTATTTGTTTGTAGGTTGGCTCAAGGTATGGGTTAAATTCGTCTTTATTAAAGTAGGTTGCTATCGGTTCGTTTAAAAGGTCAAAGCCCAGTATAATGGTTTCATTGCTATAATGGGCCGCAATGCGTTTCCAGATACTTGCTGTTAGCTGCCGCATAGCCGGGCTTTTAAACAGAAACGGATATGCATAACCATCATCAATATTATCGCCGGTTTGCCCGCCCGGGGCACAATGCATATCTAAAATAACGTATAAATGTTCTTTTTTGCACCAGCCTATCACCCTGTCGAGCAGCTCAAATCCGCGGTTCGGGTTGTTTTGTCCGCAGTAATTTTCTGTCGTGAAAAGACGATAATTAAAGGGTATCCGGACGGAATTCATGCCCGAAGCTTTTAAAAAATGGATGTCTCCGGCAGTTATGTAGGTGTCCTGATATTTTTTCCAGAATTTTGTGGTTTCTTCCGGGCCAAGTAATTCCACCAGCGCCTCGTTAATAAGGCGTTGAGAGTTCACACTTTTAAACTTGAACATATACCCTTCGGGCACCAGCCAGTTACCCAGGTTTGTACCCCTCATCAGAAACGGCTTTTTATCAGGGCCGATTATTTCTTTCCCCCTGGTTGTAATAAACTTTGCTGTTTGCGCTTTTAGCGAAGTTAAAAATATCGTTAAAAACAAAATAGGTAAGATGGCTCTTTTCATAATAATGGTTGTTATTACAAATATTGAAAAAAAATCAGCTGTTTTTTAACGCGGAGAAGGTTCAGCCCTGAAATTAATAATTGCATTCATGCTTACTCGTATCTTAAAGCCTCAATAGGGTCAAGCCTGGAGGCTTTGAGTGCAGGATAGTAACCGAAGAAAATGCCGGTGACTGCGCAAACAACAAATGATAGTAATACTGATGATTGGGAAACAACCGTAGGCCACTTAAGGATCAGGGTTACAAGCCAGGTGGAGAGAAATCCAAGCAATACGCCGATAACACCGCCGGTAATACTTATGATGACCGCTTCCATCAAAAATTGCAGTAAAATATCTTTGCCCCTGGCGCCGATGGACATGCGAAGGCCAATTTCGCGGGTACGTTCGGTTACCGAAACATACATAATGTTCATAATGCCTATGCCGCCGATCACCAATGAAATACCGGCAATAACCGTTAATAACACCGTGAGCAACCCGCTTGTAGAACTTAATGTTGCTATAAGCTCCTGCTGCGTACGAACTGTAAAATCATTGTCTTCGGCAGCCGTTAAACGGTGCGATTCCCTTAACGTACTGGTTATTTCTGAAACCGCTGCATTGGTAACATTTTCGTTGGCTGCTGATGCATAAATATTTGAATAATAGATGGTAGCTAAAATCCGCTTTTGAACCGTAGTATATGGTGCTATCAGGATATCATCCTGGTCCTGCCCAAAGGCGTTAAATCCTTTAGGGTTTAGCACGCCGATGATCTGGAAAGGGATGTGTCCAAAACGAATCACTTTCCCGATTGGGTTTTCTCCGTTTGGGAACAGGTTGTCGATAACTGTTTGCCCGATAAGACATACTTTTGCTGAGGTTAAAACATCGTTTCGGGTAAATGCTATGCCATCCTTGATTGTTAGCTTACGGATATCCAGGTACTCAATGCTTACGCCGGTCATGGTTGTGGGCCAGTTTAATGCGCCGTTTATAGCTTGTCCTTTTGAACTTACTGCCGGCGAGACCTCTGTAATATCAGGCGCGCTGGTTTTTAACGCTGTGATATCTTTCGATGTTAAAGTCTGGAAGCTCGAGCCGGCAATTCTTACGCCGCCATTCAGGTTACTGGCGGGCTGAACGGTGATCATATTAGTTCCCATATTTGACAGCTGATCGTGGATGCTTTGCTTGGAGCCCTGGCCAATGGCCACCATGGCAATAACTGAGGCAACACCGATAATAATACCGAGCATAGTTAACAAAGCCCTCAGTTTGTTTCGCTGCAGCGCTTTAAGTGCTATCTTGATCAGGTTAATTAAACTCATTTCTTTTTGTCATTGGTCATTTGCTGCGCGTCATTGGTCATTTAGCATTGTGTTATTAAACCAATCAATAATTCAAGAATTCAAGAATTCAAGAATTGCTTCGATAATCATCAGCCGAGGGCAAAGTAGCTAATACCTCTTTTGCTGAACGCTTGTGTTCATTTTTATAATCTTTTTGTATCATGCCATCCCGCAATTGTATGGTACGGCTGCTGAATGAAGCTATGTCCGGCTCATGCGTTACAAATACGATGGTTTTTCCCTGCTGCGAATTAAGTTCCTGCATCAAAGCCATAATATCGTAAGACGTACGGCTATCAAGGTTTCCCGTGGCTTCATCTGCCAGGATCATTACCGGCTCGTTCACTAAGGCCCTGGCAATAGCCACTCGCTGCTGCTGGCCGCCGGATAGCTGGCTCGGCGTATGGTCAAACCTGTCTGCAAGTTTTACAGCCTCCAAAGCATGAACCGCCCTTTCCCGCCTTTCAACTGCGCTGATGTCCTTGTTGTATAATAGTGGCAGTTCCACATTCTCCAGCGCGGTGGTGCGTGGCAACAGGTTATATGACTGGAAAACAAATCCGATCTTATGGTTTCGCAGCTGTGCCAGTTCATCCCGTGTCAGTTTTTTTACGTCAACACCATCGAGGAAATAATTCCCTATAGTTGGTTTATCCAGGCAGCCTAAGATATTCAATAATGTTGTTTTGCCCGACCCGCTGCTGCCCATAATGGTTACAAATTCACCGGCTTCCACATCAAATGAGAGACCCCTCAGGGCGTGAACGGTTTCACTGCCCATTATAAAATCCCGCTTAAGGCCTTTTATCTCTAATATTTTTTTTCTCATCGGGTCCTTCCGCCTCCTGTTGGTCGTTTTGGTAAGAATGGGCTGCCTCCCGGGGATGTTGACGCCGCCGATGATGCCGTTCCGCTGACTACCCCGGTAGCAACCAGGTCATTAATAGTTAAACCGGATAATACTTCAACATGGGTATTGTCGTTTAAGCCAATTTCAATCCGCTTCTGCACCAGTTTATTGCCTTGCAATAACCAAATTAAGGCCTTTTGTTTTGTTACAGCCGAAGTATCTGTCCGGCTTTTAGCCGTATGCGCAACAATGTTCCCCGATGCGCTGCCGCCCGCTGCATTTGATTTACGCGGACCTTTATGACTTGGTTTACCCACAATTTGATAAGTTGCCGCAAGAGATGAATCTGGTGTGAAGCTTAGCGCTTTTGCCGGAATCAGCATTGCATTATTGACCTCTTTGGTGTAAATAACAATATTCGCTGTCATACCCGGTTTTAATTTCATGTCATCATTGGGTGCATTGATAATAGTGGTATAAGTTACCACATTAGCGGAAACTGCAGGGTGCAAGCGTACTTCTTTCACAATTCCACCAAACTGGTCTGTTATAAAGGCGTCAACTGTGAACGTGGCGCGGTTGCCTGCTTTGACATCGCCAATATCGGCTTCATCCACATTGGCTTGCACCTGCATTTTAGTAATATCTTTTGCAATAACAAAAAGCGTTGGCGTACTAAAGCTGGCCGCTACCGTTTGGCCGATATTGATGCTGCGGTTTAGCACTACGCCGTCTATGGGCGAATAAATATCTGCATAGGACAGGTTTTTTTGAGCCGAACGAACCTGCGCCCCGGCGCTTGCTACACCCGCTTTTGCCGCATCAAGCGTATTCAGCGCTGCATCATAATCAGCTTTGCTGATGGCGTCGGTTTTAAAAAGGAGGCTTTGCCGGTTAAAGTTATTTGTTGCAAAAACCATTTGGCTTTGGGCATTCTGCAAATTGCCTTTGTACAGATCGAGTGTAGCCTGCAGCAATGATTTATCAAGTTCAGCTAATAACTCACCCTTTTTTACCTTCGAATTAAAATCCACAAATAAGTATTTCAATATCCCTGATACCTGCGTACCAACAGTAACGGTATCAACAGGTTCTATTTTACCCGTCGCAGTTACGCTTTGGGCAATGTAACCTGTCGTTGGCTTCTCGGCCAGAACGGTCACAGGAACCTCTTTTTTGCGGATGAATAAAAGCCAGATCAAAATTATGGCTATCAATACCGCAGCAATAATTAATATCTTTTTTAATATAGGTTTCATGATAGCCCGGTTTATAGTTTAATGGGGATACCCCGGTAAAAGTCATATATCTTTAAAGTCAGCAGTTCGTTATACTTTGCCTGTATAAAAGCTTGCTGGGCCTGCACAAACAGCGTTTTTTGCAGTAAAAAGGCTACAATATTGGCAACCCCAACTTTTAGCTGCTCCGTTGCAATTCGATAGCTCTCTTTGTTATAATTATACTGCTCAAGCGCGGCATCGTACTGGCTTTTTGCATTTTCAACATTAATATAGGCCCGCTCAACCGTTTGTGAAAGGGTTATCGTAGTGTTTTTTAGATTAAGCTGCGCCTGGTTAACGGCTATTTTGGCTTCTTCCACCTGGGTTTTAACCACTCTCTTCGTAAATATCGGTACAGCAAGGTTAAGCCCCAGCTGCTGGTTAAAGTTACTGTTCAACTGCCCGGGAAAGTTGCCCTGGCCAGTAACATAACCGGAATTTAATGAGCCCCCGGCTGTCAGCGATGGCTTATAACCTGCTTTTGCTATGTCCACGCCGTATTGGGCTGTTTTTACGCCTAACTCACCAATTTTCACATCGGGGAAGTTTTTTAAGGCGCTTTGTTCGGCATCATGAAATAAAGCTACGCTGTCAATTGCTACAATTGTATCCGGCTTTACGATGTCAAAATTTACATCATTCAATAAAAGCAACAGCTGTTTTAAGGTAAGCAAGTCGCCCCTTTCGGCGTTTTTTGCATTTACAAGGGTATATTTATCGGTGGCAAACTGTGCCTGCAACTGGATGAGGGCGCTGCGGGCCACACTGCCAACATCGTACTTTTGCTGCTCCTGTTTTACCTGGACCTGCGCAGTATTTACCAGTTCGGTATCATATATAATATCTTCTTTATCCAATAAAACAGCAAGGTAAGCCTGGGTTACTTGTAGAGAGATGTCGTTTTCCTGCCTCAAAATGCTAAGGTTTGCTGCCTGTACCGAAAGGTTTGCCAGGTTTATGGTATTATTGATGAGGTTGCCGTTATATAAAGTTACCGATGAGTTTAAACTATAATTACCAGAGGCTGTAAACCCGGAACTTGTACCTCCTTTAAGGCTGCCGGTATTGGCATGTTCAAAATCCTGCGTAGCCGAACCCGAAAGATTGGGTAACCTTGCTGCTTTTGCCAGCAAATATTGCTGCTGGCTGGTTAATTGCGAAAGCCGGTAGGTATTGATCTGGATATTGTTTTTTTTGGCATAATCAATGCATTTTGCCAAATCCCATTTTATGCTTGTGCCCATCAGCGTACTGTCCTGCGCGAAAAGAGTGTGAACGCCGGCAAACAGCAGTATAAAAAGCGTGACGATTTTATGTTTGGTTTGCATAGTTAAATTTGCTGCAGGGCTTTATTCCATTTAAATATAAAACACTTATCTCGTAATATAGTTTATGGCGAAAATGTTTGACTTGCTGCTATTTATAAATAAAGTAAGCTCCAAAAACTTAATAATTCATTCAAATTTTATTGCCCGGTTTAATTTTTAGCCTTAGCTGCGTCTTTTATAATAAAGTTGCGGAACCGTTAGTAATCAAAGAATGACCCCGGTCATGGAATTATATGATTTACAGGCTCCTAAACGGGGTTTATATCCTTGTTTTATGACGGGTATCATTTTGAACCTGTTTGATTATATACAATTTAGCCTTACGGTAAAAAAAGGATTAAATTATTGTTTTAAACGTTTGTTTAATTGAGTTGTTTAACTTAGGTTTGTACAGGGTTTTTGCCTCACCCAACCCTCTCCAAAGGAGAGGGCTTTAAAAAAGGAGCCAGGTTTTAGAACCCTCTCCTTTGGAGAGGGCAGGGTGAGGCGAACCGGAATTAACAGAATAATCAGATGACTAAAAACAGTATCGACACCACAACGGAAGAAAAGATAAAGGAAGCAGCAAGGGTGGTGTTTACCAGCAAGGGCTATGCGGCAACCAAGGTACGTGATATTGCAGCGGAGGCTGATATTAATGTTTCTTTGCTTAACTACTATTTCCGCAGTAAGGAGAAATTGTTTCAGCTCATTATGGCCGAAACCCTGCAACAGCTTTTTGAGAAAATAAAACCTGTGATTAACGATCAGTCGGCTACCTTAACAGAAATGATAGAAGGGATTGTTGACCATTACCTCGAACTGTTGTTAGAAAATCCCGAATTGCCCTTCTTCGTTGTAAACGAATTAATGTCGGGTTCAAACAAATTGCCGAAGATGACCGGTAATGGTAAGCTATTTTTAGAATCGCAGTTTGCGAAAAAGTTGATAAGCCTGCGGTCGGAAGGCAAAATACCCTTTCATCCGGTTAACATTATGATGAATTTGCTTGGTTTGATCGTGTTTCCTTTTTTAACCAGGCCTCTTATCCTTGGGACCGGAATACTAAAGGAAGAAGAATTCAGAAAAATAATTGAAGAGCGTAAAAAATTAATTCCGTTATGGATCGTCAATATAATAAACCTTTAAATTTTTTTATCAGGATGAACAAAATGTTTAAAGCAAAAATATGTTCGGCCAGTCAAAAAAAAGGGGTCAGCATCCTGTTCCTTTTATTGATGGCGGGTCCGTTTTTACAAGCGGCAAAAGGACAGTCGGCCATAACAATAGGCGAAGCGTACAACCTTGCGCGAAAGAATTACCCTTTGATAAAACAAAGGGACCTGATCACCAAAACAAAAGAATATTCGGTTTCCAATGCATCAAAGGGGTATTTGCCCGCGTTTTCGGTTAACGGGCAGGCTACCTATCAGTCAGCTGTAACCACTTTTCCTTTCAAGGTTCCGGGGCTGTCATTTCCTCAATACAGCAGGGACCAATACAAAATTTTTGGCGAAATGGACCAGGTGATCTATGACGGCGGGGTTATAAAAACCCAAAAGCAAACCGCCGAAGCAAATGAGGTAATACAGCAGCAAAACCTTGACGTTGAATTATATGCCCTGTATGACCGCGTAAACCAATTATTTTTCGGGGTGCTACTGATAAACGAGCAACTAAAACAAAACGACCTGTTAAAAACCGATGTGCAAAACGGCATTGATAAGGCAAAAGCGCTTGTAGCCAACGGAACGGCATACCGCAGCAGCGTGGATGAATTGTCGGCGCAGCTTTTACAGGCTGACCAGGCAAGGGTTGAGCTCGCCGCTGCAAAAAAAGCATATCTTACTATGCTGGGCTTATTTATCAATAGCCCGCTTGATGAAAACACTATTCTTGAAAAGCCGGCTGAACCTGTATTTACAGATGTTGTAAACAGGCCGGAATTGTTATCATACGACTATCAGAAAAAGACCTTTGACTTGCAGGATAAGTTATTGAACGCCCAGCTGATGCCGCATTTTGGATTCTTTGCGCAAGGCGGCTACGGGCGTCCCGGACTTAACCCCCTCAGCAATGATTTTCAGTGGTATTATATAGGCGGATTGAAATTAAGCTGGAATCTCGGCAGCCTTTACACCCTGAAAAACCAACGGGAATTGCTGGATATTAACCGTAAAAACCTGGATGTGCAAAAGGAAACTTTTCTGTTCAATACCGGCATAATCCAAAAACAGCAGAACGCCGATATAGAAAAAGACATGGAACTGGTAAAAAAAGACGATGCCATCATAGCGCTGCGGGAGTCGGTTAAAAAAGCGGCATCGGCTCAATTGGAAAACGGGGTGCTAAGCGCCCACGATTATATAAACGAAGTAAACCTGGAAGACCAGGCCCGGCAAAACCAGATCCTTCACCGCATGCAGCTGCTGCAGGCACAATACAGTTACCAGAATACTACCGGCAATATCAAAAACCAAGAACATCATTAAAAAGACATGAAAACAAAGATATTTTTTTACATAGCCATACTACCGCTGCTATTTACCGGCTGTAATCTGAACAACAATATATCTGATGCATCCGGCACGTTTGAGGTTGATGAAGTGATCGTATCATCGGAAGTACCGGGTAAAATAATGACGCTGAACATCGAAGAAGGCTCTATCCTGAAGAAAGACAGCATCGTTGGCGTTATTGATTCGATACCGTTTGCACTACAAAAAGCCCAGGTAGAAGCAACCATTGGTGCACTGCAACAGAAAACTATGGATGTTGGCCCGCAGGTTAAAGTGCTGAAAGATCAAATCGCCGTACAGAAAACCCAGTTGGCGAATGCCCTTTCTGAAAAGGCCCGCACGGAACGGCTGATAAAGGCCGATGCCGCTACTACAAAACAATTGGATGACTGGAATACCCAGATAGCTGTTTTGGAAAAGCAGATAGCCGTAAATGAACAACAGATAAAAGTTCAGGAAACTACGGTCGGCACACAAAACAGCAGTGTGATGAGCGAATATAAACCATTGAAGAAATCGGTTGCGCAAATTAACGACCAATTGCGGCGGACCAATATACTAAACCCAATCAACGGAACGGTACTTACCAAATATGCTATGGCGGGCGAGGTAACTACCGCCGGTAAGGCCTTGTACAAAATAGGCGACCTTTCGGTGATTACCCTGCGGGCCTATATCACCGGCACACAGCTGGCGCAGGTTAAACTGAATCAAAATGTTAAGGTGCTGGTTGATAATAATGCGAGTACATACCGCACCTATCCGGGTGTGATCACTTATATCTCTGATAAAGCGGAATTCACCCCAAAAACAATTCAAACCAAAGATGAGCGTGCCAATCTTGTTTATGCTATAAAAATCCACGTAAAGAACGACGGCTACCTGAAGATCGGGATGTACGGTGAGGTGAAATTTAATTGAAAGCCTCACCTGAATCCTCTCCAAAGGAGAGGACTTGAAAAAAGGAGCCGGGTTTTAGAACCCTCTCCTTTGGAGAGGGCAGGGTGAGGCAAACGAAACGCCCGAATTAAAAAACATAAAGAACAGAAAAACAATGCAGCCCGTAGTTGTAGATAATATCACCCAGAACTATCGCACCAAAAAGGCGGTGGTTGAAGCCCTGAAGGGTGTTTCTTTCGCGGTGGAGCGGGGCGAAATATTCGGCCTTATCGGCCCCGACGGGGCTGGCAAAACATCATTGTTCCGTATCCTCACCACAGTATTATTAGCCGAAAGCGGCAATGCATCTGTTGATGGTTTTGATGTGGTGAAAGACTATAAGCAAATCCGCCACCGTATCGGCTACATGCCCGGCAAGTTCTCGCTGTACCAGGACCTCTCGGTACAGGAAAACCTCGAATTTTTCGCCACTATTTTTAACACCTCGATTGAAGAAAACTACGAGCTGATAAAGGAGATATACCAGCAGATAGAGCCGTTTAAAACACGCCGGGCCGGGCAATTATCCGGCGGGATGAAACAAAAGCTGGCACTGTGCTGTGCGCTGATCCATAAACCCTCGGTATTATTCCTGGACGAACCAACAACCGGCGTTGATGCGGTGTCGCGTAAAGAATTCTGGGAAATGCTGCACCGCTTAAAATTACAGGGGATCACCATTCTGGTATCAACCGCCTACATGGATGAAGCAGGGCTATGCGACCGCGTGGCTTTGATACAAAAAGGGGAGATTTTATCGGTTAATACACCAAAAGGGATTATCAGCGGGTTCAAAAAACCGCTGTGGGCAGTAAAAGCCAATGAAATGTTTAAGCTGATGAACGCGATAAAAGAAGACCCGTCGGTTGAAAGCTGTTACCCTTTCGGGCAGTTTCACCATGTGGTTTTTAAAACAGAGGAAAACAGCAGGGAGAAACTGGAAAAAACAGCAAAAGAAGGAAACTTCACCGGTGTGGAGATCAGCCCGATAGAACCGAATATTGAAGATTGCTTTATGGCATTGATGAACAATTAAATGATGCAAAAGGAAAAAGTTATTACAGCAAAAGATTTAACCAAACGCTTCGGCGACTTTACCGCCGTTGATAAAATCACTTTTGATGTAGAGAAGGGTGAGATCTTCGGTTTCCTTGGCGCCAATGGCGCCGGCAAGACAACCGCTATGCGGATGCTGTGCGGCCTGCTGCTGCCCACATCGGGCCAGGCCACAGTTGCAGGATTTGATGTATATAAACAAAACGAGCAGATCAAAAAAAATATCGGCTATATGAGCCAGAAGTTTTCGTTGTACGAAGACCTGACGATTACTGAAAATATCCGGTTTTACGCCGGCATTTATGGTCTCAGCGATGACCGCATTAAAGAGAAAACCGGCTTGCTGATGAAGCAGCTGCACCTGGAGGGACAGGAAAAAACCCTGGTGCGGGCATTGCCGCTTGGCTGGAAACAAAAGCTTGCTTTTTCCATAGCGATAGTACACGACCCGGCGATTGTGTTTTTAGATGAACCAACCGGCGGCGTTGACCCGGTTACCCGGCGTGAGTTCTGGGGCCTGATCTATGAGGCGTCGGCAAGGGGCATTACCATTTTTGTGACAACACATTATATGGACGAGGCCGAATATTGTAACCGGGTTTCGGTTATGGTTGACGGCAGGATTGACGCGCTTGATTCACCGGCCAACCTGATGAAGGATTATTCAGCGGATTCGATGGATGAGGTGTTTTTGCATTTGGCGCGTAAGGCGGTGAGAACGGGTGATTAAGGTGGGGGGGGGTAAATTTTAACACAGAGGCCACGGAGGAGGCACTGAGAGCACTAAAAAAAATATTTTAATACATAATTGTTATTGAATTAAAAAAATAAAAATGGCATAAAACTATTTAAACAATAAAAGCTCTGTAGCACTCTGTGCCTCCTTTGTGGCCTCTGTGTTAAAAAAACAACCATATAAATTTTAAACAGTGAAGCAATTTTTGATTTTTGTAAAAAAGGAATGGCTCCATATCTGGAGGGACAGGCGAACCCTGTTTATCCTGATCTGGATGCCCATCGTACAAATTATTTTGTACGGCTTCGCACTTACCAACGAAGTAAAAAATTCAAATATTGCCATTTTCGACCAATCGAAGGATCAGGCTACTACCACAATTTCTGATGAGATAGCGGCCAGCCGCTACTTTAACCTGGTAAAAAATGTGTATTCGTACAAGGATATCGGCGCCACCTTCAGACAGGGGAAGATCAGGATGGCTATTGTATTTCCGCGGAATTTCCGGTACGACCTTTTGCACAGCAACCGCGCGCAGATCCAGCTGATTGCCGACGCCTCCGACCCGAACACGGCCAATACTTTGACCAATTACGCCAGCTCCATCATCAACGACTACCAGATGTCGCTAAATCAAAACGAGGCTTTGCCTTATACCATAAAGACACAGGTGCGCATGCTGTACAACCCCGAATTAAAGGGCGCCTACAGCTTTGTACCGGGGGTAATGGCGCTGGTGCTGATGCTGGTTTGTACCATGATGACCTCTATCGCCATTGTAAAAGAAAAAGAGATGGGCACCATGGAAGTGATCCTGGTTTCGCCATTAAAACCGTTCCGGATCATCATAGCTAAAGCTATTCCTTATTTGCTGATCTCGCTGCTGAATATCATCAGTATATTATTATTAAGCGTTTACGTACTCGATGTGCCAATTGTAGGTAACATTTCGTTATTGATGGCGGAAAGTACGCTTTTTACTATCACCTCACTTTCATTAGGGATATTGATCTCAAATTTTGCAAAAACTCAACAAACGGCCATGTTTACCTCCATGATGAGTTTGTTTTTGCCGACGCTTTTATTCAGCGGCTTTTTATTCCCTATTGAGAATATGCCTGTTCAGATGCAGATCATCTCCAACATAGTACCCTCAAAGTGGTTTTATATCATCATCAAAGACATTATGATCAAGGGGCTTGGCTTCAGCGCTGTTTGGAAAGAAACACTGATCCTTGTTGGTATGACTTCGGCACTGCTGGGTATAAGTATTTATAAATTTAAAATCAGGCTGGCATGAGAATGTTGAAATTTTTATTGCAGAAAGAGCTGAAGCAAATATTCCGCGACCCGGGGATCATCCGGGTATTATTTATTATGCCGATGGTACAGTTGCTCATTTTGCCGCTGGCCGCCGATTATGAAATAAAAAACATAAACCTCGGCGTGGTTGACCAGGATCATTCGCAATACTCATGCCTGCTGGTTAACAAAGTTATTGCATCCGGTTATTTCAGGCTGAAGGATTATAGTCCGACTTTTAACCAGGGGCTAAAGGCCATCGAGGTTGATAAAACCGACCTGATCCTTGAAATCCCTCCTCACTTTGAGCGCGACCTGGTAAAAGACAACCAGGCCCCCTTATTTGTTGCAGTGGATGCCATTAACGGTGTAAAAGCAGGCCTGGGCGGGGCTTATGTACAGCAAATTATACAGGGATATAACCAGGATGTACGTGCCAAATGGATCCAGGCACCGCGGTACAACCCGCAGCCGACCATCGGCGTTGCTTATTCCGACTGGTACAACCCGAATATGAATTACCGGGTGTTTATGGTGCCTGGCATCCTGGTAATGCTGGTGACGATGATCGGATCGTCTTTTGCCGCAAATAATATTGTGCGGGAAAAAGAAATGGGCACCATTGAGCAGATCAACGTAAGTCCGATAAAAAAATACCAGTTCATTTTAGGCAAGCTTATCCCTTTCTGGATGCTGGCCATCAGCGTGCTCACTGTCGGTTTAATTATCGCACGGGTCGTATATGGAATTGTACCCATAGGGAGTTATTTCACCATTTATATTTTCGCATCTTTTTACCTTACCGCCATTTTGGGCCTTGGTTTGCTGCTCTCCACCTATGCGCAAACGCAGCAGCAATCTATGCTGGTATCATTTTTTGTGACAATGATTTTTAACCTGCTTAGCGGTCTGTACACCCCTATTGAAAGTATGCCGGTATGGGCGCAATGGATCACGAAATTTAACCCGGTTTCCTATTTTATTGATGTAATGCGCATGGTGATGCTCAAAGGCAGCGGCCTGATTGATATCCGCTTTCATATCGTCGCCATCCTTGGCTTCGCGGTATTTTTTAACGGCTGGGCCATATTGAATTACAGGAAGAGGACGGGGTAGGGTAAGTTGATAGTTCTTTAGTCGTAAGTCAAAAGTCGAAAATAACCCCGCTCCTTCATTGTCCACAATGAATGACGTTTGTTGGGTGCGTCCACGCTCCCGGTTATGTCGGGATTTATTTTTAAGGGACATTGGCCTAATCTATGACGTGAGCGTTGGTGCTCAAAGTTTATGTGTTCAAGTGTGGATTGCCTGATTATGATGGCATCTGACAATTGTTGAAATATTAAAGATACATTCCAAAGTGCCGGACTTCAATTTAAAATCAGGATTTATAATTATACTTGTTGGAACATGTAAGCTAACGGGCCAATTAAAACAATAAACGTAAATGAAACACCTTGTTCTCCCCCTCATTTTTATATCCTGTTTATGTTTAAGCAGTTGCAATTTAATCGGCGGCATAATTGAGGCCGGGGCCTTTGTCGTCATTTTTATTGTTGTGTGTGTTTTTTTGATTGCCTCCAGCTTAAAGTTATAGAAACTTACCCCTTCAGAGCATCCTCTTTTAACTCCCTGTCTGGCAGGCGTATCCCCCGACTATTGTCCATACTTGAAGGCCTTTAATTGGGAGCGTCCGCGCTCCCGGTTACGAAGGCTTCACTTGTATGTGTAATGCTTTATCAATGATGTGAGCGCGGGCGCTCAAAATTTTATGTGTTCAGGATAGGATACTTAAACAGGCAAATAAAAACAAAATCTCAAATTTTGTTAGATTTGGGGATGGCAGATGTTTTCTTCAAGACATTCAAACAATATAGCAAAAATGGAAATAAACAAAAGTGAAAACAAATCAAATGAACCAATTCCCCGCCCTTTTTCCCAGACGTTCTTCCACGGCACAAAAGCTGACCTAAAGATTGGCGACTTTATCGAAATTGGTATTAGCTCAAACTATGGGGGACGAAATAAAGCGAAATATATCTATCTCACGGCTACGCTTGATGCTGCTATCTGGGGTGCTGAACTTGCTTTAGGCGAAGGGCGTGAAAGAATATATTTAGTAGAACCAATTGGCCCAATTGAGGATGACCCCAATTTAACAGACAAAAAATTCCCGGGTAATCCAACAATGTCTTACCGCTCAAAACATCCGTTTAAGGTTATTGGCGAGATTTCTATTTGGCAAGGACATCCGTCAGAACAAGTTAAAGCAATGAAAGACGGATTAGCAAAACTTATGGCACAAGGTATTGAGGCAATAGAGGACTAAAAAAGGGCACGTATAGCCCCCGCCCCTTCAGGTGTGGGTACTTGACTGGCTTACCGGGTGCAGATAAAAACAGAATAAACTTATCAATGCGCTGAAATGCAATTAACCCCTCCATTTAAACGATTTATCATCAACCGCCCGCATGGTGCAAAGTATCCCGTTTAAATGATCATACTCGTGCTGCAAAAGTTCCGATAAAGCGCCTTCCATTTTCCAAAGCTGGGGCTGCCAGTTTTCATCAAGGTATTTTATGGTCAGGGAATTATGCCTTTTTACCTTCACCAGCAAATTGGGGAAACTCATACAATCGTCCCAAAGCTCGAATAGCTCATCGCTCAAATCGTCAATTTCCGGGTTGATGAAAACAACAGGCTTATCAATACTCATATAAATAAGCCTTTTCATAATCCCCAGTTGCGGGGCGGCAATGGCCCGGCCAAAATTGTATTTCAGCCTGATCTCTTTCATTACATTGTCGAGGTCGGCCACCCAGTTTTTAACCAATGGCAATTCCGTCTCCAAAACCGGGTCGCAGGTTTCATAAAGGCGGGGATCGCCCAATAAAAGAAGGTCAGCAAGTGTTTTCAAATTGTTTTTGATACAATATTAGGTTTTTTGTATCAAAACGATGGGAATAGAATGCCCTTGCTTTAAACTGTGTTTAGCCGCAAAAAAAGGGGGCCGCGTTAAAGCAGCCCCTTTTAAATTAAAGCTAAACCCGGTTACTTCAAACTTGCCTGTATCTCAGTTATCGCTTCTAAATGCGCCTGCACAACTGTAACTGTTTTGGATGCAAATGTTTTTAAATCAGCATCGGTACCATTTTGCGCCTCATCCTGGAATAATTTAAGCGCATCTTTATGCCCTTTGATCATTCCATCAACATAAGCCTTATCAAAGTCTTTAACTGTTTTTTTTGCAAGTCCGTCTATTTTTTTCTGATCCTCAGCCGAAACCGCAGCCGGTATCGAAATGTTTTTGGTTTTTGCGAGGTCCGCTAATTCAGTATTTGCTGCACTGTGGTCCTTAACCATCATGGCGCCAAAATTCCTGATTTTCTCATTCGCGCTTTTTTGCCGGGCCAGGTTACCAAGGGCAACCTCGGTAAGGCCGCCAGCCGCAGCATTGCTTGCAAATTTGGCATCATCATTATTTACGGCGATACCACCGGTAGCAGAGGCGTTGTTGCTGGTATCTTTAACCTTATTTAAACTGTCGGCTGTTGCCTTCTCATCTTTGGGTGTGCTGTTGCAGCCCTGGATTGCATAAACGCCAATGGCGATCATGAACATATAACATAACTTTTTCATAGGCAAATAATTTATTTTCCTTATAAACAAATTATTTGCCTTTAGGTTTGTTAAACCTGATTTTAAGTCGATGCGTGTTTTTATTTTGTCAGTTCAGTTCCTTCATCAGCTTGTCAAAAGCTTCACGTAATTCGGCCAGGTCATTCTCAAGCTTAACAACCCTCGCCTCCAATCCGCGATGACTTCTTGCCGGGGACTCATCATCAGCAAAATCATCCTCATTAAATTCGGGTGTTCCGCTTAATAAATGGGCATATCTTGTTTCCTTTTGTCCCGGACGGCGGGGCAACTCCACTAAAAAAGGCATTTCCGGCGAACTCAGCCTTTCCAGTAGAGCCTGTACTTCTTCAATCGACTCAAATTCATGCATCCTGCCAGCATTGGTATTTAACTCACCGGGTGTTTGCGGCCCCCTTAACATCAACAGGCAAATAATCGCCACTTCCGATGGTAGAACAGGAAAAACGATGGCAAAATTGTGTTTGTATTTAACCGAGCGGATTGATCCGCCGGTAGCCGTGGAGATCAGTCCGCGCTTTTTAAGCGAATTCAGCGCCTGCGCAACGGTATCTTCATCATATTGCACTACCGGCCTGCGCGAGGTTTTCTGGTTGCAGGCCAGGGTAAGGCTATTAACGGTCATTGGGTAATAATCCGGTGTGGTTTTGCTTTTTTCCATCAGCGAACCAAGCACCCGCAATTCTTCGGCATTAAGTACAGGTAAAGTTATTGGTGAATCCATGGGGCTAAATATAAAGGATTTTAACGTTGCAGCGGTAGCAAAGTCCAAAGTCTTAAGTACAAAGTAAAGCAAATACAAAATACGACTTCCGACTAAGGGCTATTGACTTAACACTATTTTTTCTCCACAAAACTGATAATTCATCCAAAATCCGGTTTCTTTGCATGTTATATGTCCATGTTCATCGCATCATTAAATTCGGGAAGTAACGGCAATTGCTATTACATTGGTAATGAGCATGAGGCGGTATTGATTGATGCGGGGATCTCCTGCCGCGAAACAGAAAGGCGTATGCTGCGGCTGGGCCTCAATATCCGCAAGGTAAAGGCCATTTTCGTATCGCACGAACATTCCGATCATATCAGTGGCATCCCTGTACTTGGCAAAAAATACCGTTTGCCGGTTTATATCACCCCACCAACCCTTACAAACGGCAGGCTGAACCTGGAGGAAGAACTGGTGCAATCTTTTACGGCTTTTCAAACTATCAGTATCGGCGACCTTCACGTTACCCCTTTTCCAAAAGAACACGATGCCAGCAACCCGCATAGTTTTATCGTTACCTGCCGGGATATAAATGTGGGTGTGTTTACCGACATTGGCATAGCCTGCGAACACGTAGTGAATCATTTCAGCAGGTGCCATGCGGCATTCCTTGAGGCTAATTATGATGATGAAATGCTTGATAACGGCGGATACCCTTATCATTTAAAGCGCCGTATCCGGGGCGGGCAGGGCCATCTTTCCAATAAACAGGCTTTGGAACTTTTTACAATGCACCGGTCGCCTTTCATGAGCCATTTGCTGCTGTCACATCTTTCAAAAAACAACAACGACCCGGAACTGGTACAGGAAATATTTGATGCCTGCGCCGCAGGAGTTTACGTTACCGTAGCATCACGCTATAAAGAATCCGCCGTCTATCAAATCGGCGCTGTTAATGGCGTGGAGAATCAGCAGTACCACATCCCGGCATCCATAGTGCTGCAGCCCACTTTGTTTTGATTTTTTCGATTTGCTTTTTGCTAAACGGCGCAATTCTCCGGCCATCCGATGATTTGGCTTTATCTATTTTGTCAGACAGCATGCCCGGTAATTTTAGCGCACCAGTGCCAGGCTTTTTTAGGATCTTCGCGCAAAACACCGTCGAACAATTTATGTAAGGGTTCCGAAGTTTCTTTGAAATGGGCGGTGGTTTCGTTAGCGTTCAGCAGGTCTTCTTTTAAATGTGCAGCAAATAATTTATACAAATCAGCCATGATCGCGTTTTTTGAAGCTTCGGCAAGCGCGATGTAAAAACTTACGTGTGCATCGATGCATTCGCTGAGCAAGTTCGCGTTAGCGGCTTTTGTCCGTTTACCTAAAAAATATTCGAGCTTTGATATGTCGTTGCCATTGCGGTTCATCGCTGCCTTTTCGGCGATCTTCAGTTCCAGCAGCTGCCGCACTTCGTTGATGTCTTTTTCGCCGGCCCTTTTTAACCTTTGCGATAAAGGCTCATTTATCCCCGTGGTATCTTTGACGAATGTACCAACCCCCTGCTGCACGCTCAAAAAACCGGAGTTGACCAAAATTTTAACCGCCTCCCTGATTGTTGAACGACCAACGCCAAAATTGCGCATCAGCTCTGCCTCAACCGGGAGCTTCTGGTTTACCTTGTAGCCCCCTTTCAGTATTTTCTCCTGCAACAGGGAGGCAACTTCGTCGGCTAATGATTTGCGGGGGATAATATCTGCTTTCATCGTATCATCTGATGAATACAAATATGGGTTTATTTTTTTGAAAAACAAGCGGCGAGACCGGTTTGTTTTTGTTCACAAAATCTCTGTAAGGGGAAAAATACGCAAGCCTGGACCGGCCATTTTTAAAGGGCGGTTTTACAGAATTACTAACGGTGAATTTTTTTGGAAATGTGACTAATATTGCTGACATTAGGAAAATATCCCGTTAATTTATCACACAATAAACCTTAACATTCATGAAAAAAATTCACTGTTTATTGTTTTCACTTTGGTGAGCATTGGTGTTTTAGTAGTTTGCAAAAATGAATGCCGCAACAGCCTTCAAAATGAACCCGCATATGGCCGGCGGGATGACAGAGCGTTATGCTCCGCCATTTACTATTTGCAATAAGCCACGAATCTGATATTTAAGAACATTAACTAAACGAACAAATTCAGCCTGTCACTCCGGTGACAACTAATCAATATAAAGGTGTTTTTACGGTATAAAAAAGGGCATTATCACGGTGAAGGGCATTGTTATTAATACCGAAATTAGTTTTAACCAAATTAATTAATTTAAAACAAAAAAAATGAAAAAATCAGTATTAGCGATCTCAACCACTTTTATTATTTTGGTTTCGGTGGCATGTAACCAAAAAGGAAAGCAAACCGGAAATCCGGCAGATAGCGCCAAAGCAAATGCAGGAGTTCTCGCAGCCCCCCCGCCAAATAGCTTTACTTTAAACGCTATTCCAGGTGATACTGCGGACGCAATGGTAAAAAAATTTACGCTCGATCCCGGCCATTATGATCCTGACCACCATACCTGTATATGGTTTAGCAAAGCCGCGTTACGGCAGATGGACAGCGTTTTAAATACCACGGCAAACAGTGATGGCATCCGGTTTTATTTTGCCAGGGAACTCTCAGGCGGCAGCTATACCACGGTGGCTGTTTCCACATTAGATGGCGGGGTTAATCCAGGAGACAGTACAAAACATATACACAAAGATTATTTTCAAACAAGTAACCCATCCGGCGGTATTCCAATGGCCGGCAAACTTGGAGATACTACCCCTGCGCAGGGTGCTTTACTATATAGCCCTCATTCCCCGTGCAAAACGGCAGATACGTGTAAAGAAAAAGCACAGCACTATATAAGCTGCTCTAAAGCTTATAGAATGGTGTACACCAACTGTAAGCCAAGTGATTCAATTAATGCGAAAGCAGAGTGGTTTGATAAAGGAGTAATAAAAGATTTGATTACGGCAATCCCAAATGGAGGCGGGTTAAGGCTTTATTTTGCGAAACACTCCGAAGCCGCCGCCGGTGATAAAGTACCAAGAACCGCATTTGTGCTTATGGTGACGCAATCTGTAAACGGTATCCAGACGGATGAATTTGTTTGTCTTCCCATCCATCCTATTTATAAACAGCATCACCTTTTGGGCGGCGGCGGAACCGATAATGGAGAAATGTGCCCGGTTAATTGTACCGGAGTGACATTGCCCTAAAAAATATTTCATTTAATGCTGAATTTATTTCAATGCTGCACTATTTTACATTAAACACTATCGTTGAAACAATTTGTTTTGTAATTGCATTCCTGTGTTTAAAAAAAGATGCAAGTTTAGTATGGCGAAGTATGGTTTTGTTTCTTTTTGTAACCTGTGTTATAGAAATGTCAGGTATCTATTTCAAAAGGCTTTATCTTGCCGACAGGGTGCATGCTCACCCCAATATATGGCTTTATAATATATTGCTATTATTTCAGGCCGGAATGTTCAACTGGATGTTCCGGCAATTATTGAGCAAATACATCAAAAGCAGGCCCATTATTATTAGCGGGCTTGCTATACTTGCAATACTATATGCTTGTGAAATTTTCGCACATGGTATTTTCATATACAACGAACTGACAAATACCGTAATGTCGGTTATGTTGGTCATGTACAGTTTCTATTTTTATTACTGTTTAATTAAGGATGAAGCCTATATCAGGCTAAGGAATTCGCCAGAATTTTGGTGGGTTGCCGGTGTTTTGTTTTTTTATTTCGGGACAACCGCATGTAATCTTTTTTATAACATAGTTGCATCCCTGGTAATTAACACTAAACAAAGCTTCAACTATTATAAATATCTTTATTATGCGTTTAACATTCTGTTATACGGCTGCTGGAGCTATTCATTTATCTGCAAAAAATGGCTAACGACGACATCAAAGGTTTAATATTAGTAATTACCCTGATTTTCTTAATTGCACCGGCTTCCATTTTGGCCTATATTTTTGTTTACAACCGCCGCAAAAAACACCATTTGGAGGAGAAGGAAATGATGAAGCTGGCTTTTGAAACGGAACTTGTTAAAACCCAATACGAGGTGCAGGAACAAACTATGCAAACCATCGGCGCCGAACTGCATGACAATATCGGTCAGTTGCTAAGCCTAACTTCCTTAACTTTAAATTCGATAGAACTGGATAATAAAACCAAAGCCAAACAAAAAATTGAGACTGCCGTTGACCTTACTGTCCGCTCCATAAAAGAATTGCGGCTGCTCGGTAAATTATTGCAGGGCGACCAACTGGTGGTGATGGGGTTGTCCGAAGCGATAAAGCATGAGATCAGCTGGATGGAGCGTGCGGGTAAGTACCGGATAATTTATACACGGGCCGAAGAAATCCCTGCCGCAGGTAACCCGGACAAAAACCTGATCATTTTCAGGATATTACAGGAGATTTTGAATAATATTATTAAACACGCAGCTGCCAGTGAATTAACCATTAAACTGGAATATTTTGATAGCCTGTTGCAACTGCAGATAGCAGATAACGGGGTTGGTTTTAACGCCGATGCCCTCCCATCGGAACAACGGGGGATGGGTTTGCAAAATATCCGTAAAAGGGCCGGAATCGTCGGCGGCGAGGTGGTGATAACATCAAGCCCGGGGGAGGGGACACAGATAACTATTATTATACCGTATCCTTAGCCTCACCCAACCCTCTCCAAAGGAGAGGGCTTTAGCTGCGCTCTTTTTTATAATTGGGCTTTGAAGTCACTTTTAGAACCCTCTCCTTTGGAGAGGGCAGGGTGAGGCGAACAAACAAACAGAGGAGAAACAGACATATTTCATAAAAATGGGAACAGATCAAATTAATATCGCAATTGTTGATGACCATACCCTTTTCAGGAACGGCGTGGCTGCCCTGATGGGTGAGTTTGAGGAATTAAATGTTGTTTTTGAGGCCGAAAACGGCGTACAAATGCAGCAAATGCTGGCAAAACATCCCATTCCGCAGGTGATCCTGATGGATATTAATATGCCGGTGATGGATGGTTATGCGGCCACCCAATGGCTAAAAGAAAACCATCCCGAAATAAAGATACTGACGCTTAGCATGTTCGAGGATGATAAAGCGGTAATAAAAATGATCAGGAACGGGGCAAGCGGCTATGTGCTGAAAGAATCCAAACCAAGTGAACTGCTGGATGCCATAAAAACCATTAACGAAAAAGGCGTTTATATTAATGAGCTTGTTTCCGGGAAATTGTTGCGCTCAGTATATGACAAGGCAGAAGCGCCGGATTTTTCAAAAAAAGAGATTGAATTCTTAAAATTATGCTGTTCGGAATTAACCTATAAAGAAATAGCCGACCAAATGAACGTAAGCCCGCGCACCGTTGATAACTACCGTGAAGCACTGTTCCTGAAACTCAATCTCAAATCGAGGACAGGCCTGGTTTTGTACGCTATACAAAATGATATATTTAAGTTTTGAGCGATAAAAAAAGGCAAGGATCGTGAGCCGGGACAAAACGTTGCGCAATTATATCACAAAGCCTTAATTCCCATTTTATCCCGATTCTTGTATCTTGGCCCCTGATTCTCATCACTATGGAACGAAGAACACTCCTTAAAAATCTCGGCGGCTTATTATTGGTCCCGGCCTTGCCGTTCAACAGCTTTTCCGGCGGAAAAAAACCCGTTTTACGTGTGGCCCATCTTACCGATATACATTTAAAAGACAAGTTTGACGCTCCTGCCCGCTTTGCAAAATGCCTGCACCATGTGCAGCAGCAAGCCGGCGTGGATATGATACTGAACGGCGGCGACATCGTGTTTGATATGAACAAAGAAAACATCGGTACCATTGACGCCCAATGGAAATTATGGCATACTATAATTAAATCCGATTGCAGCCTGCCCATGCATTATATTTTAGGCAACCATGATGTTTGGTGGAACGAAAACGACAAAGGGCAGGTTTTATACGGCAAACAATACGCAATCGGGCAACTGCAACTTACATCACCCTACTATAGTTTCATAAAAAATGGCTGGAAATTCATCCTGCTCGACAGCGTTCATCTGGACATTGACAATACCTGGTATATCGGCCAATTAGGCGATGTGCAATTCAACTGGCTGGCTGATGAATTAAAATCAACACCATCAGCCATGCCCGTTTGTGTACTGTCGCATATCCCGTTACTTACGGCTACATTAATGGTTGACGATCAAACAGCTGTAAACAAATGGGAGGTGCTTGGCGGCGATATGCATACCGATATTTCGAAGATCGTCAGTCTTTTTTATAAATATCCGAATGTGAAATTGTGTTTAAGCGGCCATATCCACCTGCGCGACAAGGTCGTTTATAACAATGTCACCTACCTGTGTAACGGCGCGGTAAGCGGGGCCTGGTGGGAAGGCAATAAACACGAAACGGCCCCCGGCTATGGCTTAATTGATTTTTATGCCGACGGCAGCTTTGATGAGCGCTATGTTAATTATTAATATCCGAAAACCGAAAACGGCCCGCTAAAAAACCCTAACTACCCTTCAGCGCTTTTTCCTGGTCCTTTTCTTCATCGCGCAGGCGGCGTTTTTCCTGGCGGATCTCTTTCCTGGTTTTTCCCGCTGTATCAATCAAAAGCGCTTTCTTTTTTTCATCGTCCCGCAATTTTTCTATCGCCTCCTTTAGTTTCGTTTTGGCGTCCTTTTGTTTTACTTCCTCTTTTTTGGTAACGCTGTCCTTCTTGCCGAAAAGGCGCTGTATAAATGTCGGTTTCTTTTCGGGTTCAACTGCCGTTACCGGCAGCGGGTCGTCATCGTCATTCTGGCGCATCAGGCTATCCGCAACAGCGGTATCAACAGGCGCAATTTCTTTCCGCAGGCTCTCTTTTAGGCGCACGTCCGAAAATCCATAGCCGCTGCTGTCCGGTGCAGTTTGTCCTTTACCAGCCATCAGGCCGCCAATCAGGTTAAAGTAATTTGCCAGGTAGGGCCTCAACGAGCCATCGGGCAAAAAGGAATACAGCCCGGTTTTGGGATGCGGCACAATACTGGCCAGGTAAATACTTTCGCCAACAGTAAGTTCGGCAGGTGTTTTGTTAAAATAATACCGCGAGGCTTCCCCTATGCCATACACATTATGCCCCCACTCAATAATATTAAAATAAACTTCCAGCATACGGTCCTTAGTCATCACCTGGTTATTCTCTATCATCCACACGATTAAAATTTCTTCAATTTTACGGGCAAGGGTTTTTTCACGGTTTAAAAAGGTGTTTTTTACCAATTGCATGGATATGGTGCTGCCGCCGCGCTTAAACTTCTTTTCCTTAAAATCCGTCGCCAGCGATTTGCGTATCGACTCTTCTACAAAACCATGGTTGGTGTAAAAAGAAGGATCTTCGGCAGTCATCACCGCGTATTTTAAATTTGGCGAAATCTCATCAAGCGGTGTAAAGTACGGGTTTTGCGGACCGATCAGCCGCGGCGGCATCGGCCCGTCTTTTTCGTAAGGCGTATAGGTAAATACGGCGTTTAATTTAGTCAGATCAGTTTTACCATACCTGATGATCCTGAAATCTTCCTTGCCCAGGCGCGAATCAAATTTCACATCGTCAGGGTGCGCGGCGTCTAAAAATACATTCAAACTGTAGTTGAGTTTCCCGGCAACCTGCATCCCGTTCAGCGAATCAAAAAATCCCTGGGGGAAAGAATCAAAAAGGTCCTGCGCATCCATCCAGCCTGTATTCAGCTTAAGCTCATAAATTTTAACCGGGTTCAGCGTGTATTTGATATAGGGGCGGGCCGTTATTTTTTTCAGCGTGATAAGCGATGAACTATCAACAGATACATAGTTTTGGCCCACAAAAACGTTGGCGTCAAAACTTGCATTGGGCGCCACAATATCGCCCGACGACAATCCCGGCTGGCTGACCAGCAAATTACGCACGCCCCACGAACTGTAAATGCGCGTTTCGCCGCCGCCATGCTCCACCTTGCTCAGGCTGGTGCGCAGGGTATCGAAATTCACTTTCAGGCGGTAACGCTTTTCAATAAAAGGCAGTTCCACCTTCTTACCATCGGCATACAGCTTAATATCAATTTCTTTGTCAGAGGGATGCATGCGGCCCGCGAAATGCCATGTTGCCGCGCCCTTATTTATATTTATAGTCGAGCTCAGCTCCCCATTATTGATGAGCGCAGTTTGCGTAAGCATGCTGAAATTTGAACTGTCCGTTTTAAACGTCAGCAGGAAATTGCTTACGCTAAGGTTATCCGGAATTTTATACAGCACCTGGTTTATCAGGTTGTTTGATAGTTCCGCCAAATCTACTTTCGTACCCGTATCAGTCGTGTCCTTTTTCTTTTTAAACAGGAAATCGAAGTTTTTGATATGGTTAATGTCGGTTAAATTCAGGTGCGCATCCTGCAGCAGCACCTCGGCCAGTTTAACTTCGCCAAAAAGCAGGGGTAATAATTTAACACCCACTTCAAACTTTTTTATGCTTAATAAACTATCGCGCTGCGCCGGTACAATAGTAATATCGGAAAAGGCTACCGTGCTGAACCCGGTAAAATGCGCCGAGCCAATTTCAAGGTCGAGGTTGTAGGCCGCTTTTGCTTTTGCCTTTGCTTTGGCAATTTCGTGCTGCAGCAAAGCCTCGCGTTTGGCGTAGGCAATATACCCGGCGATAAGCAGCAGCAGGAACAGGCTGGCAAATACGATCCCCGCAATGCGCAGATATTTGCGGTTAATATGTATGTTTTTTAAATAAAGGCGGATGTTGTTGGGATGAGGGCGCTGCATTAAAAAAAATTTATCCAAAACTAAACTAATTCATATTGGATACAAACGCCCGGCGGGGTAAAATGTTTCTTTGAGGACGCTTGTTGCCGGGATTAATATTAAACGTGGATTTTTTTGGTTTTTTTCGGAATTACGGGGAGCTAAATGCGTTTAGATCCCCGTAATTTTTGCAGGTTGAGGGGCTAAATGCGTTTAGCCCCCCGTAATTTTTGCGGGTTGAGGAGCTAAATGCGTTTAGCTCCTCGTAAAAAAACCGGGCTTGTTTTTGTTAATGCCTTGTATATCAAACAAATAGGATAAACACATCAAAGAAAACCCCAAAAATCGCCCAAAAAAAGGCGTAAAATATTTTTTATGCTATTGGAATTGATTTTATAAAGTGTTTGGAATTGATTCAAATATACGAAAAATGAGGGGGATTAGCAAGGGGCGTATATAAATATTGAATACGATACCGGATATTGCTTTTTGATGAAAAAAAATGATTTTAAAATTTCCGTTTATAAACGCTACATTTATAAATTAAACCAATTTCATAATTGATGCCCGAACCGACAAATCAAAAAGCTTTAAATTTTATTAAGAAAATGGAAAGCGCATTGATTGTGTGCGATAGAATGGGAAAAACCATAAGCACCAGCCTTCAGCAGAATGACGCCTTTAAGCGGAGTATTTTAAAAAGGGCTTTTGAAGGGAAGTTGGTGGGAGACGCACGTACATAATAAATGTACTTAACGTGACATCATCCGAAAGTTTAATTTAATATGCATCTCGTATGACATTCGCAGAAAAGATAGTTCAGTTTAACAAAGAACTTGATTTTGATAAAAGCAGGTTGCCCGCAGGTATAGGCATTATGAACCCGTTTAAAGATAACAATCATGAACAGATCAATGCTGTCTCGGCACGTTTTTATCAAAAATATTATAGCGATAATAACCAACGAATTCTAATTCTTGGGATTAATCCAGGGAGGTTTGGCGCGGGGTTAACGGG
>JBIOHE010000011.1:0-27276 GCA_044448725.1 Sphingobacteriales bacterium
CATTAAATACAGTTCTTAACGCCGTTTTTATTAAAAAAGAGGAGATTAGTGACTGCCGTCATTTGTTTCTTACAATGTATTTGCCAACTTTAATGGTAAAAAGGATAGCTTTAAAATGATATCATGAGAAAGCTGCTGATTATTAACGATAATTCCCCGGAAGCAAAACATGCCGCTGAATTTGCCTTGTCCATAGCCCAAAGGGTTGAGGTAGATCTGATGCTGGTTAACACTTTTCAAAAGACAAGGAAAGCTGTTGAAAAAGTTGCTGCCGGAATTATTGTTAAAGGCGGGGCGGATATTTACAGCTATCAGGAAAGCAAAGCCTGCCCATTTTCTGAAATCCACAATCACCTGAAAGCCTTAAACAACAAACTACAGGAAGGATTTAAGCCGGAGATCGAAGAGTTTGATTTGTCGGGCATGAACGAAAATGAAGTGATAGACCTGGTAAACAGAAACCATATCTGGATGATGGTTAAGGGTATGGCAGATGAAGAACCTGCTGCACATACTAAAATGCCTGTAAACATACATTCCGTACTAAACCGGGTGCTTTGCCCTTTGCTGCTCATTCCTGTACGCTGGGCCTTAAAAGACATTGAACGTTTGGTTTATATTGCCGATCTGCGGTACTGCCGGATACAAGTGGTACGTTATCTGGCTGATATTGCCGGGCCCTGGGACGCATCGTTGTCAATAGCACACATGTCGGCAAGGGGTTTGCCCGATATGGACGAGAACTATGCGCTTACTGTTTTCAGCGAAGAAGTCAGCAATAATGTAAATTATGACCAGCTTTTTTTTAACAACATCAAAGAAAAAGACCTCTCGAAAGTAATTGATGTGCTCATCAGCGGGATGCATAATGATGTACTTGTAATGGTAAACCACCAGTTTCATTTCGAGGAAATTATCGGACGGTATATTACTGAAACGCTCCCGCAGCTTATTAGCGTTCCCCTGCTTATTTTTCCTTATTGATTGTTGTTATTTGTGTTGTTGTAAGGTGAGATTTTTTAATATCGCGACAAGTTAAACATTGTCAAAATCCTGCTAACTTTACAATATTGCAATCTGATAACCTTTCAACAACATAAACATTGGAAAACACCCCTGACCTTTTTCAAAACTTCTGGCATTTAAGCACAGATGAAGCATTAAAGCAGTTAAACTGCAATAAAGACGGCCTGAATGATACTGAGGCTGGCAAACGGCTAAGCCTTTATGGCCCCAATACCATCAAAAGCAATTCAAACAGGTCTGCTTTTCTGTTATTTTTATCGCAATTTAAAAGCCCGGTTACCATTTTATTAATTATAGCGGCTTTATTATCGGCAGGTTTAAAAGATGTACCTGATACGGTGATCATTCTTTCCATTGTGCTGATCAGCAGCTTTCTTGGTTTCTGGCAGGAAAAGGGCGCTGCCGATGCCGTAAAAGAACTGCTGAAACTGGTACAATTGCACTGTTCAATTTTAAGGGACAAACAAAAAAAAGAACTGCCTGTTGAGGTAGTAGTTCCCGGCGATATTGTATTTTTATCTGCCGGCGACCTGATCCCCGGCGACAGCCTGTTAGTAGAATCGCAGGAGTTGTTTGTTGATGAAGCTGCTTTTACCGGCGAAACCTATCCTGTAGAAAAAATTTGCGGCGTAGTGCCGGCTGATACCCCTTTAGCAAAAAGGACCAATGCTTTGTTTATGGGCTCGCATGTCATCAGCGGTAAAGCAAGCGCCCTGGTAATAAAAACAGGCACGCAAACAGAATTCGGCAAAATATCCTCCCAATTACAGCAAAGATCACCGGAAACAGATTTTGAAAAGGGTATCCGCAAGTTTGGTTATATGCTGATGGAGGTTACCTTAATACTGGTAATCATTATTTTTGGCATAAACGTTTACCTGCACAAACCACCGCTCGATTCATTTTTGTTTTCCCTTGCATTAGCGGTAGGGCTTACCCCGCAGTTATTGCCCGCCATCATCAGCGTTAATCTTTCAACCGGCGCCCGGCGGATGGCTAAGCTAAAGGTAATTGTAAAACGCCTGTCTTCTATCGAAAACTTCGGTAGTATGAATGTGCTTTGTTCTGATAAAACCGGCACTATTACCGAAGGCAAAGTAAACCTGAAAGACTCATTGGACATTAATGGTAAACACAGTAACAAGGTGCTGCAATATGCCTGGCTCAACGCATCCCTGCAACAGGGTTTTAATAATCCTATAGATGAGGCCATCTGTTTAAGTTACAAAGGCCCGGCAAATACTTACACCGTTCAGGCGGAAATCCCTTATGATTTTATCCGCAAAAGGCTAACCATCCAGGTAAAAAATGAAACCGAAAACCTCGCCATCACCAAAGGCGCCTTAAATGCTATTTTAGCTATATGCACGCAGGCCGAAACACCCGAAGGCAAACTTGTTGGTATCGACCAGTGCAAAAAAGCTATTGTTGAGCAATACCAGCAATTAAGCAACGATGGTTACCGCACGCTGGGCGTTGCTTATAAACCGGCCGTAGCCGACCACAAGTTTACCAGGGATGATGAAGAGGGGATGATCTTCCTGGGTTTTATTACCTTATTTGATCCGCCAAAGGCCGGTGTGTCCGATATTTTAATTAAACTTGAAACACTGGGTGTAAAGCTTAAAATAATAACAGGGGACAATGCCCTGGTAGCACGAAGCCTGGCCCTGCAGGTAGGTATTAAAGACCCCAAAATACTTACCGGCGCCGATTTGCAAAAGATGAGCAACGCCGCTTTAATTCACCACGCCCCGCTGACCCATATTTTTGCAGAAGTTGAGCCCAACCAGAAAGAGCGCATCATTACGTTTCTAAAAAAATCGGGAAATGTAGTTGGGTTTATGGGCGACGGCATTAATGATGCACCTGCCCTGCATACAGCCGATGTGGGCATTTCGGTAAATACTGCTGTTGATGTTGCCAAGGAAGCCGCTGACATTGTTTTGCTGAGCCGGGACCTGGATGTACTGTCGAACGGAATTATTGAAGGCCGCAAGACCTTCACCAATACCATGAAATATATTTTTATGGCAACCAGCGCCAATTTCGGCAATATGTTCAGCATGGCCGGCGCCTCGTTATTCATGCCATTTTTGCCTCTGTTGCCAAAACAAATACTGCTAACCAACCTGCTGACCGATTTTCCGGAAATGGCTATTGCCACTGACCGGGTTGATCAAATCAATATCCAATCGCCGCAGCACTGGGATTTAAAATTTATCAGGCGTTTCATGATTATCTTCGGCCTGCTAAGTTCCGTGTTTGATTACCTTACATTCGGGGTACTGGTCTTCGTTTTTCATGCCAAAGAAAAAGCATTTCAAACCGGCTGGTTTATTGAATCGGTTATTTCGGCTACCTTAATTGTGCTGGTTGTGCGCACCAGGCTGCCGTTCTTTAAGAGCCTTCCGGGTAAATATCTTTCCATAGCTACTGCGTTTATTCTGGTTTTTGTATTGGTTTTACCGCTTACGCCGATGTCGCTATGGTTTGGTTTTGTACAATTGCCGGTCTCTTTTTATGGCTGGATATTAATGATCGTTATATGCTATATTTTATCCGCCGAACTGGCTAAACACTGGTTTTATAAAAAGATAAGTTTGGCAGCAAAATATAAAATATGATTGAAAAACTTATCCCCGGCACACATCAGGTCACAGAGACACTTGGAAGATCGGTTGTAAAAACAATCAGCTACAGGGTTGTAATTTTGATACTCGACTTTACCACTATTTATTTTTTTACCGGCAAAATAAAAGTAGCGATTGGCTTCACTGTGGTAAGCAACCTCTATACCACCATCGGTTATTTTTTCCATGAGCGGATATGGGACAAAATAAAGTGGGGTAAAATAATTTATAAAAAGGTCAATTAAAAACGATCCCGCACGCCAATCCCGCAGGTGATAAGTATCATATTTTTTATTGTTTAATATCATAGTCTTAACATAATAATGTGCTGATTTTTACATAACAAATATTATTATCATGGGAACTTCATCCGCAATGTCGTCACGTTCCTTGCAATATTATGTTACCGCAAGGCGATGGTCTTCTGATCTTGAGTTTTTTAAGATAGAAACCGCATTCCTTCACAGGTTGATGGATGATTATTTCGTCCCCCTTTGTGACAAAACCTATTTTGAAAAATTTAAAACCGCCGGCAAAGAACTATTGAAACTGGAGAAGGAAAGCGCCCGTGCGGATAACCTGCTTATTGATCAGCTTAAACAAGTTGAACTGATGGCAGAGGAAATTATCCCTGAAAATGCGGAAGATTTGGCGGCCAACCAGGTGCAGCTGGAGTCTTTGATGACCAGGTTAACCCTGGACTACAGGGATGTAAAAAAGCAATTGTTTGAACTTGTGGAAAGCGTTATCAGGGATAATAACAAAACAATCGACTTAAACGCCTGTTAATTTAACTAAATATACAACCCGGGAGCGCCTTTATAAAGGGCGCTTTCTTTATTTAAGGAAAAAACTATGTTGACTGTCAATACATAAAGTGATGGCAGTCACTGTTTTTACGGCCCATAAAACGCAATTTTATAGAGAAAATCCATAAAATGAAAAGACCGGAAAACATAACTTACAGGTTAAAACAAAACGTTAAGCTGTGTATATTACTGGGAGCGGGCGCTTTAATGACTTGTTTTTCAATTGGTGAAGCGAATGCCCGTTGTACATCGGGAAAAACCTGCCCCATTTATGAAAACACGGACACTGCCCTTTCGGGTTCAATACGGAAGCAGATCATTTTAAATGAAAAACATTTGAATTACCCCGCCTCGGTTGCAAGATTTTATCAGCAATCGGGTTATAAACTATTCTGGATAGCTCCGGATACGGTGAAAATGCGCGCTTCAGAAGCAATGCTGATGCTGGATTGTGTAATGCAGTATGGTTTAAACCCGCCTGATTATCATCCCCGCGAATTGTTGTATGAAAAACTAAACGAACTGACCCGGCATTTTGGTAAAGTGAGTGACATGGAAAAAGCCGGGTTTGATGTCATACTTACCGATGCTATGCTCACCTTTATAAATAACCTGCATTTTGGCAAACTAAACCCGGACTGTTCGTCAGCCAAAATTGACTCCGGGAATACCCCCGGGTTCCTTGCCGAAACAGTTTTGGCAAAAGCACTGCATCAAAAGAAATTTATGGAGACATTGCTGAGTGTTCAGCCAAAACTAAAAGCATATACCGACCTGCAGTTCCATTTGCATTTGCTTGCCGGCCTTTATACCGGTGATTGTTACGAAGTACCGGAAGGCGACATAAGAAAAATCTCCATCAACATGGAACGCCTGCGCTGGATAAAAGATAACGACACCACTTATATCCATATCAATATACCATCATTCACCCTCGAATTCCACCAGCCCGATACTATTTACCAGTTTAAAGTAGTTATTGGCAAACCCGAAGCCCCGACGCCAACGCTTGAAAGCGCCATCAAATATTTTACCACCGCACCGGAATGGAAGGTGCCTGCCAAAATATTTATCAGGGAGCTGCTGCCCCGCACAAGAAATAATCCGGACTATTTCAGGAACCACCACTATAACATTTACGATAATAATGGAAATTACGTTGCGGATAACGCCGCTAACCGGGCCATGGTACGGAGAGACCCTGGTAATTACGGCGTCCGCCAGTCTGCCGGATGCGATAATTCTCTGGGGCTGATCGTTTTTCGTTTTCCCAATATTTATGATATTTATCTGCATGATACACCCGAACAGCAATTATTTAAAAAAGAAACAAGGGCATATAGCCACGGTTGCATCAGGGTTGAGCAGGCTGAAAAATTAGCAGAACTGCTGTTAGCGAATGACGCTTCGACAGACAAAATATCCGAATTAAAAAACGCGCTAAAAAAGTATATAACCAAAAGCTTTTATCTGAAAAAGGCAGTGCCCATAAAAATCACTTACCTTACCTGCGGAGTTAAAGACGGTGTACTGCAGACCTACGATGACCTTTATGATTTGGACAAGGGCATGGAAACCGGTTTATATACTGCGGATATGACGCTGCCTGTTAATTAACAAAGTGGTTAAAAAAATAATTCTATAATATTCAGTTGAGACATTAGGCAGGTCAAACGCATTCAAATATTCCAATACGTCATCATTACAAGCAAATTCAAAGGAGGCTCCGATGGAGCCTGTTAAACTTATAGCATTGTCTAGAAACAGGGGGCTCCACCGGAGCCTCTTGCTCGTTTTTCCATATTGTTTTAACTCCAGCGGAGTATCCTGTTTATAGAAAACCTTTATTTTACCGATTTTGGCTCCAGAGGAGCCTCCTTTTAATGCGTTTGCATTGAGACATTAGCGCATAAAAAAAGGCAGTCCCTGAAGGTGGTGTATTTACAATACACTTATGATAGCCTGTGGCCGTCACACTTTGTTCAGGATTTATCCGCCTTATACAAATAAGGCAAATATTGTTTGTAATTGCAAACAATTAAATATTAAAATTATGGCCAAAATCGCCAATTATTAATTAATGATGATTAAATTTGGTACCATTGCGTTACATCCATTTTTAATAATAAATTGAAGCCTCATCCTTTTAAACAAATATTTTACGGTGCTTTATTGCTATTTTCAATGGCATGTTGCATTGATGCATGCACAAAAAAAGATTTCAAACAGACAGGCATCATTGTAAAAAAAGGCGGCGGAAAAGACAGCGCCGTTGTTGCTGCTGATTCGCTCCCCTCATTCAATAGCCCTGCCGGTATCGCAATAGATGCAGCAGGGAATTTATATGTGGCCGATTATGGCAATAACCTGATCCGTAAAATAACCCCGGCCAGGGTAGTCAGCACTTTGGCAGGCAGCGGGTACGAAGGAAAAATTGATGCGACAGGCAACCTGGCTTCTTTTAACGGGCCTACGGGTATTGCAGCAGATGCAGCAGGCAATTTGTTTGTTGCCGATGCGGGGAATAACCGTATCCGCAAAATAACGGCTGCCGGGGCGGTAACTACAGTTGCCGGCAGCGATTCGACCGGGGCTTTAAACGGGGCGGGCATTAATGCTACATTTTTCGGCCCGAAGGGCTTAACTGTTGATGCGTCTGATAACGTATATGTGGCTGATGCCGGGAATGACCTTATCCGCAAGATAAATTCTGCGGGAACTGTGAGCACCTTCGCCGCAAACGTCAGCAGCAGCACGGGCACGCTGGCGCCAAATTCATTTAATAACCCGACAGGCGTTGCTTTAGACGGAACCGGAAATATATATGTAGCAAATTACCTCAGCAACAATATCCTTTTAGTAAATCCATCGGGCAATGTTAGTCTTTTTGCCGGCGCAGATACTTTATTCGGGGCAAAAAACGGTCCTGCAAATTCGGCCACCTTTTATTTCCCGAACAGTGTGGCCGTGGATGGAACCGGCAATATTTATGTCTCCGACGGCGTAAATAACCTGATCCGTAAAATAACACCCGGCGGCGCCGTAAGCACCCTCGCCGGCAGCGGCTTTGCAGGCGCGGTTGACAGCACAGGCACAGCCGCTTCCTTTAACGGCCCTGCAGGCCTGGCAGTTGATGCCGCAGGTAACGTTTACGTGGCCGATTCAAACAATAACCTGATCCGTAAAATAACACCTGCCGGGGTAGTTACTACCGTTGCCGGCAATGGCCAGTCCGGCGCCAAAAACGGGGTAGCTGTTGCCTGGCGCAACCGGAGGCGGATCTTAACCGTTCCAAAAAATATTTTCAATCTTCATTATAAACAAAAACCCAATTAGTATATGGACCAGGAACTTTTTGAATCGGTTGATGCATACATCAGTAACTTATTTGGCTATGAAGACGCTGTTTTAAAAGACACCATTAAATCGATGGAAGAGGCGGACATCCCCGCTATCAGCATATCGGCCAACCAGGGTATGTTCTTACAGCTTTTAGCCAGCTTAAATAATGCAAAACGCATATTGGAATTAGGAACCCTTGGGGGATACAGCACCATCTGGCTTGGCCGGGCGCTCCCTGCTGACGGCTATTTACTGACCCTGGAACTGGAGCAATCCCATGCAGATGTTGCACAGCGGAACATTAACAAAGCAGGTTTAAACCAAATTGTGGAGATCAGGGTGGGGAAAGCGCTGGAGCAACTGCCCTTAATTGCAGCGGAAGGGACCGCGCCTTTTGATATGATTTTTATTGATGCCGACAAACCTCCTTATACCGAATACTTTGAATGGGCGCTAAAACTTTCGGGGCCCGGCACATTAATTATTGCAGACAATGTAATACGCGAAGGACAAGTGCTGGATGATAACAATACCGATGAACGTGTAAAAGGCGTTCAGCGGTTTAACAAAGCCCTTGCCGCAAATAAGCAGGTTAGCGCAACCATCTTTCAAACCGTTGGCAGCAAAGAGCATGATGGCATGGCGATAGCGATAGTGAATTGATGATAAACAATGAAAGAAATAAAAGCCATCATCAGGGCCTACGACAACCTCGACAAGGAAACCAGGCAGGCGGCTTTGGCTACGGTTGTGCGGGTGGAGGGTTCTTCGTACCGGCGTACCGGCGCAAGGATGCTGGTGACGGATGACGGCGTTTGGGTTGGGGGGATCAGCGGCGGCTGCCTCGAAGGCGATGCGCTGAAACGGGCGCGCTTAGCCATTGCAAAATCAGAACCCTCATTGATCACTTATGACACCACACAAGACGATGCCTATCAGATTGGAGTGGGCCTGGGCTGCAATGGCATTATTGATGTATTGTTTACCCCGCTTCAGTTTCAGGATAAAAACAATCCCGTCGAAGTATTAAAATCATGCATCGCTGCAAACCGGCAAACGCATATACTGCTTACCATAACAGGTATTGAAGGAGATTGGGCGCCTGTTAAAGCAGGAGAAGTGATTCAATATACCAGCTATGAAAGTTTAAGCGTTTTTGGAGATGGGGCGTTTGAAAAGATGCTGAACGAAAGAATAATCAGTCAAATTGAAATCGGTAAATCTGCACCCGTTCTGTTTGAGTTTGGGGTATTAAAAATGACTGCATTTATCGAAATACTGTTGCCCGAAATCCATTTGGTTTTGATGGGGCACCAGTACGATATTTACCCCCTGGCCCGGCTTACAAAAGAAGTTGGCTACCGGGTAACTATGGTTTCGAATCCCCTGAAAATAAATCCAAAGTTTATGGGCACGGTTGACGCCATTTTTGGGTACAATCAATTTAACGACATAAAAATTGATAAATACACAGCTATTGTTTTAATGTCGCATGACTATGATACAGATAAAATAAATTTACTGAAGGTTTTACAAACAGCGGCCTTTTATATAGGTATGCTGGGGCCAAAGGTGCGGTCGGAGAAAATTATTGACGAACTGGCCGATGAAGGAAAACAGGTAAATGATGAATCAATGGAGCGAATTTATGCGCCCGCCGGCCTGGATATCGGCGCCATCAGCCCCGAAGAAATAGCTTTATCGATCATAGCGGAAATAAAAGCGGTTTTTGCCAAAAGGGAAGGCGGATTTTTAAGATTGCGGCAAAGCGCAATTCATGAAAGAAATTAAGGGAATTGAACCGCTGCGACGTCATTTGCTGCGCGTCAATGGGGTCATTTGATGTGCGTCATTGGGTCATTGTTTTGATGAATGTATTTTGCAAACTATTCAATGACCCAATGACTAATGACCAATGACCTAATGCCCCAATGATTCCCCATAAACCCAATGCATCGTATCCTTTAAATCATCGTACAATCTCTTAAATATCAAAAACGTCTTGTTATAGGTTTGATGATTGGCCTGGTCGGGGATAATATTCAATTCGACGCTAACAGATTGATCCTCAACCGGACGTGGTAATTGAAGCGCGTCCATCGCCAGAAATACGGCCCCGATTGCCGAAGCATCCTCCTGCTGAACAATGGCCAGGGTTTTTCCGGTAATGTCAGCAAGCATTTGGGTCCAAACCGCTGAGCTGATAAAACCGCCGCTGATATTCAGTTGCCTTATTGGTGCAGATGATGTTTCCAGCGTTTGCAGCACATGGTTCAGTGTAAAACAAATACCTTCCAAGCCTGCCCTTAAAAAGTGCGCCTGCGTATGCAGGGGTTTTATATTGAAAAAAACACCGCAGCTTTGGGTATCCCACAGCGGGGCACGCTCACCATATAAATAGGGTAAAAAGATCAAACCTTCACTGCCTGCGGGTATGTTTGCTATTTCATCAAATAGCTTTTCGTAATCGGCCTGCGCGGCAGATGGTTTGGCAAGGAAATTTTTTATCAGCCAGCCTAAAATGATCCCGCCGTTGTTCACCGCTCCGCCGCAAACAAAAGTATGTTCGTTAAGCAGGTAATTGAATATCATGGCTTCATAATTATACACCGGTGCAGGGCTTGTAATGCGAACCGCCCCGCTGGTGCCGATGGTTAAGGAGGCAATCCCCGGTCCGGAAACAAAGCTACCTAAATTGGCGCAGCAGCCGTCGCTTGCGCCAATGATAAATGAAGTATCGGCCCTAAGGTTCAACGATGCCGAAAGCGATGCATTCAGATCATTGCGTTTATAGGTTGTATTTACCGGAGCCGAAAGCTTACCGGGTGTTATTCCCGCGAGTGCGCAGGCTTCATCATTCCATTTAAGTTGGATAATATCAAACAGGCCGGTCGCGGAGGCAATTGAATAATCAACCTGAAATTCATTAAACAGCCGGTACCATATAAACTCTTTTATCGATACAAATTTATGTGTTGCCGCAAAAAGCGCCTGCTCATTTTCACGCAGCCAGATCAGCTTGCATAATGGCGACATGGCATGTATCGGCGTCCCCGAAGTTTTATAAATACCTGCGCCGGCATCCGAATCTCTTAGTTTTTGTGCGATCTTTTCGCTGCGTGCGTCCGCCCAGGTCATCATATCGGCAAGAACTTTCCCGTTTTGGTCAACACAAATAAGGCTGTGCATAGCGCTGCTCAGGCTGATTGCCGAAGGGCCCTCCCCTATTTGTTTTACTATATCGCTTATGCAATTGATAAAAGCTGCAAAAATAAGCTCAGGTTCCTGCTCGCTATAGCCCGGCTGCGGGCTTTTAACCGGGTAATAATGCTGCGCTACCCCCAAAGTTTCCCCTTTAAAATTAACAGCCACCGCTTTGGTGCTTCCGGTACCTATATCAATTCCCAATAAATATGCCTGCATGAATGATCGCTTGTTTAGGCCTTAAATTTAGTTGTTTAAAGATAGTATTGGCGTTTTTTAATGGAATAACGTGCAGTTGATTTTTTTTATTCCATAATAAATGTTTATAATTGAACAGCAAAGGAAGCCTGTTGAACTTTGCACTATTTTACTAAATCTTAATATCAATAATTCTCAGGCCTGTGAAACCATTAAAACAACATTTGTCAAGCAAAAATACTCCAAATTGCATTTAACACTATCAAAAATATTTTTCATCCTATATCCTAAGCTTCAATATGGCAGCATCAACAAGTATAAATACCGGCGCCCTCGTAACCTTTACCATCAAGGTTAACGGCAGTCCAATCGCCGGTGAACTACGTGTCTTTTCCGTGTACACTGAAAAAAAAGTCGGCCATGTTCCGACTGCTAAAATTGTTATCCTTGATGGTGAGGTAAATACCGGAACATTTGCCGCCAGTTCATCGGCAACATTTGTACCCGGCGGCGATATAACTATAGATGCGGGGTACGATTCTGCAAATCAATTAATATTCAGAGGTATTATTACTGGTCAAACCATCCGTATTGATGCAAATATCGGTTCATCGCTTGAAGTGGTTTGCCGCGATGCCGCAATAAAAATGACGGTCGGAAAAAAAAGCCGCACGTTTTCAAAAAAGAAAGACAGCGATATTATTTCATCAATAATTGGTAACTACCCCGGTTTAACTGCTGATGTAACGGCAACGCAAACTGTTTGGCCGGAGCAGGTACAATATGGCGTAAGCGACTGGGATTTTATTATTGCAAAGGCTGAGTTAAACGGCTTAATTGTAACGGCGTTAAACGGTAAAGTTTCGGCAATAAAACCAGATGCAAATACTTCCCCGGTAGTTACTGCCGGCTATGGGGAAAACCTTTTTGAATTTAATGCTGAATTAAATTCGATAACGCAATTGGGCAGTGTTAAAGCAAGCGCGTGGGACTACAAAAGCCAGGCGATAAACTCAGCCGAAGCATTAAATGATTACGCAGGGCCCGGAAACCTTTCCTCAAAAAAATTAGCCGAAGTTATCGGACTCTCTGCGTATCAACTTCAAACGCCGGCTCCGCTTGAAAATGCAGATTTAACAAACTGGTCGAAAGCGGAGCTGATAAAAAGCGGGTACTCAAAAATACAGGGCGAAGCAAAGTTCCAGGGGACAAGCCTCGTTGATCCGGGAAAATATATCACTTTAAACGGTTTAGGTGACAGGTTTAACGGCGATCATCTTATATCAGGGGTCGTTCATAATATTTCGGATGGAAATTGGCTTACAAGTGTATCAATAGGTCTTTCGCCAACGTGGGGTCAGCGGGATGCCGAAATAATGTCGCCGCCTGCTGCCGGTCTTTTGCCAGGCGCCAGGGGATTATTTAACGGGACGGTTAAAAAAATGTGGGCAGACCCAGATTCGCAATACCGGATTTTGGTTGATGTGCCGGTGTTTGATCCTAATGGCGATGGTATATGGGCAAGGCTTTCAAACTTTTATTCAACCAGCGGCGCCGGGGCGTTTTTTTTGCCTGAAGTTGGCGACGAAGTTGTACTGGGCTTTCTGAATGAAGACCCGCGTTACCCAATCATCCTCGGGAGTATGTACAGCAGTCCGATAATTAAACCATTTGGAGAGCTTGGGCCAAATGAAAAAAATTCACTGAAGGCCATTGTCTCCAAATCGGGTATCGCGGTGGAGTTTGATGACGAAAACAAGATATTAAGTATTAAAACACCGGGTAATAATACAGTGGTCCTTAATGACAAGGATAAGAAAATCACCCTGCAGGACAGTAATGGGAACAGCATTATGATGTCGGCAGCAGGGATCACCATTAAAAGCGATAAAGATATAAAAATTGAGGCCGGCCAGCATATCAATCTGACTGGCCCGCAGGGCATTGCAATCAGGTCGTCGGTTGGGGATATTTCGCTGAGCGGAATAAATATAAAAGAAACTGCTGATATCCAGTATAGTGCACAGGGCGGCGCAACGGCAACTATAAATAGCGGAATGGAATTAACACTAAAAAGTGCCATGATAAATATAAATTAACAATATGCCACCAGCAGCACGACTTACAGATTTTCACGAATGCCCCATGCAGACTCCGGACCTTCCGCCGATTCCCCATGTAGGAGGCCCGGTAATTGGGCCCTGTGCCCCGAACGTTTTAATTAGCGGATTACCGGCGGCGAGGGTAGGCGATATGCTGGTTTGCGCAGGGCCGCCCGATTCGATTGTGAAGGGGTCATCGTCGGTAATGATAGGCGGGATGCCGGCTGCAAGGATGGGCGACCAGACGGCACATGGGGGCCAAATAGTTCTTGGCGCTTTCAATGTGATGATAGGCGGATAAATGCGCCGCTGCGACTAATAATTTTAGTTCTATGACGATTTAGGTGGGTAAAGATTGCCCAAATTTTAGAAAGACATGTCATAATAATTGTAAAAGGAGATTTTTAATGCTGCCAGAGGCTTAGCCTCGACAAATATTGTAGCAACGGATTTTAATCCGTTGAAAGATGGCAGAGAAAAAATCGAGAACCGTCAGTTCGACCCATATAAATTGGGAGCTTATATGGATCGTGCCTACAGCACTCTTAATATTGAATTCATGTAACAACGGGTTAAAACCCGTTGCTACAAAACGCTTCGAGCCGAAGGCTCTATAATTAAACGCTTACCCGTACATATCGTTGTAGGCCGATAATTTTACACTAAGCCATTACAATTATTAATTTTTCCATCTTAAAAAATGGAACCAAATTCCGATTTTGCACCGGCATATTATATAATATAACATGGCAACTATTCATCCATTCAGTCCGATCAGGCCTAATCCATTTTACGCGGACCAGCTTGTGTTTACCAAGCCGCAGGCTGAATCAGTTTCGGGCGACTATACCAAAGAAGGTGGCTTAAAACCATTAAAAACCCTGCTCGAAACAGGCGCCAGGCAAAGGCCGGAAACACCCGAAGGGCAAAAATTGGCCTACCAGGATATAAAAAACATACTTCAAAACCTGGAGGAGAATGAACAGCTAAACCGGGAAAAGGGCCCCTGTATCTTTATTTACGAGATTGTACATCAAACCTACAGCCAGACCGGCGTTTGGGCGCTGACGGCCCTGGAAGATTACCGGAAAGGCGATATAAAAATACACGAACTAACTTTTGACGACAGCGTACGCCGTTTAAAAAACTACAGGGCCAACACCAGGCTGGAAGGCAGCCCGATCCTGCTCACCTACCACCCTGATGCAATCATTAACCGGATCATTGCGGAGACAAAAGTAAATCAACCGGGAACCACGCTCGGCAACGAAAATGGTTTGCACCGGCTCTGGAAGATCAGCGACCAGGAAATACAGCAAAAGCTTATAGAAGCCTTTGGCAGAGTAAAAACTGTTTACCTGGCCGATGGCCACCACCGGATTGAATCGGCAAATAAACTTGCCCTGGAACAAAAGGAACAGGGAAAGCCGGTTTACGATACTATTTCTTCCCTTTATATGGCTACAGACCAGTTGCGGATAGAAGAATACAACCGCGTGGTAATTCCTGAAAAAACCTTGGAAAAGGCCGAACTTTTGAGGCAACTTGGTAAAGACTTCGACCTCAGGAAAAGTACAGCCGGATGCCCGGTACAACCGAAAGAAATTCATCATATCGGTATGTACCTTGATAAAGAATGGTATTATTTGCTTGCCAAACCGCACACCTGGCAAAATAAAAACGAGGTTGACAATCTGGATGCCGCCATTTTACAGCAACAGGTTTTGACGCCGGTATTTAACATTTATGATCCCAAAACGGACAGCCGTTTGAAATGCGCCGGGGGTGAAAAGGCGATGGAAGAAATAGAAACTATCCTCGGGTCACAGCCCCTGGCAATTGTATTTACCATTTGCCCGCTAACGATAAATCAGCTGATCCGGGTAGCAGATGCAGGGCATACACTTCCGCCAAAGTCAACCTGGATTGTTCCCAAAATACCTTACGGCTTGCTTATTCAACAGCATTAATGGTTAATTAAGCTATTTAAGTAATAATTCATAAATTTTAACGCAGAGATACAGAGGAGGCACAGTGAGCGCTGAGTCAGGAATCAGGATTTAATATTTTAATTTTTTCAATCGTATTTCTCTGTGTTCTTTGTGCCTTCTTAGCGTTCACTGTGTTAAAAAAAAACAACAATGCTTTCATTCGCCTTATAGTGTTCAAGTCACAATAAGTATTTTTAATTCATAACTATTCTACATTAGGAGGCAAAACACCCATTTTCATCGAAATTATCACAATAAATAAATCACATCAGGCCTGTTTTGCTAATGACCGCCACCTTTTAATAATCTTATAGTCAATAATTTAAGCTTACGCCCCTTTCAAAATAAAAATACCCGGCAGGGAATTTTATTTTGATTGAAAAATCAAAAACTCTTCAACAGTTTTTTTGTTTTGCGAATCGGTTTGCTGTTAATTAATTATTAATTATTTCTACTTTTGTATGAAATGAATCCATTCATTTGTGTTGCCCCAATAATATACTATAATTGAAACCTACAGACGACAAAAATCCCGAATACTTCCACAAAGTGGTTGATTGTCAGTATGCATGTCCCGCACACACTCCGGTACCTGAATACATCAGGCTGATAGCCGAAGGAAAATATACTGAAGCCTATATGATCAACTGGGAATCCAATGTGTTTCCCGGAGTGCTTGGCCGCACCTGCGACCGTCCTTGCGAACCTGCTTGCCGGCGCGGAAGAATTGAAGAAGAACCCGTTGCTATCTGCCGCCTCAAGCGCGTAGCCGCCGACAACAAAGACGATGTAAAATCATTAATGCCGCAGCTTCCCTTTGCAGGGAACGGCAAACGCATCGCGCTCATCGGCGGGGGACCAGCCTCATTAACTGTGGCCCGCGACCTTGCCCCGCTTGGTTACGAGATCCACCTGTACGATGAACAGGAAGCGGGCGGCGGGATGATGCGCAGTCAGATCCCTTCTTTCCGGTTGCCTATTGATGTGCTGAACGAGGAGGTGAACTATGTGCTCGATTTGGGCATCCATACACAGTTCAAAACTTATGTATCCAGCCTGAAAGAAATTCTTGATAAAGGCTATGATGCTGTTTTCGTTGGCACCGGCGCACCACGCGGACGCGACCTGATTATTCCCGGCAGGCAGGAAGCCGCAGCAAATATTCATATAGGGGTTGACTGGCTTGCCAGCGTGGCCTTTGAGCATACCCATAAAATAGGTAAAAAAGTTATTGTATTAGGTGGCGGAAATACCGCTATGGATTGCTGCCGTACCTCGCGCCGCCTGGGCGGCGAACAGGTTAAAGTGGTTGTGCGCAGTCCCTTTGCGGAAATGAAAGCTTCCCCATGGGAAAAAGAGGACGCCGTTCACGAAGATATCCAGATCTTAGACAACCACGTTCCAAAAGTATTTGTGGTTGAAAACGGCAAGCTGAAAGGCATGACCTTTGAAAAAGTACACGCCGTATTTAACGACAAAGGCAAACGCAGCCTTATACCCACGGGCGAACCGGAGGTATTTATTGAAGCGGATGATGTGCTGGTAGCCATTGGCCTTGAAAACACCTTCCCATGGATTGAAAAAGAAACCAGGGTTGATTTTGGCGAATGGGGCATGCCCATTGTTGACGCCAAAACCTTCCAGTCGTCAAATAAAAAAGTTTTCTTCGGCGGCGATGCTGCCTTCGGGCCAAAAAATGTGATCACAGCAGTGGCGCATGGTCACCAGGCCGCAATTTCCATTGAACTTTATTGCAGGGAAAAAGCCCTTACCGAAAGGCCATCGCCATTTGTCAATCTGGTTAGCCAGAAAATGGGGATCCACGAATGGATCTATGAAAGCGAAGTAGAAAACGACGCTCGTTACCTGGTACCTCATGCTGCCAAATCGGTCACTTTATCCGACCGTAAAATGGAAGTGGAGCTCGGCTTTGATGTGGAGACGGCTTTAAAAGAAGCCCGTCGCTGCCTCAATTGCGATGTGGAAACCGTGTTTCATAAAGACAAGTGTATAGAGTGTGACGCCTGCGTATTTATATGCCCTACCCAGTGCATCACATTTACCACCAACGGCGAAGAAGAGGATTTAAGAACACGCCTGAGAGCGCCGGCTTTAAATTTAACACAGGATCTTTATGTATCAGATACCCTGCCCACACAAAGGGTGATGGTAAAGGATGAGGATGTTTGCCTGCATTGCGGGTTGTGTGCCGAGCGTTGTCCGACTTCGGCCTGGGATATGCAGCAATTTTTATATAAGGTTACAAAAGCAGGATAAAATGCGAGAAAGTAAAGTAAATAATTTTGTAGTACGTTTTGCAAACGTAAACGGCACGGGTTCTGCAAGTGCCAATTATCTTTTTGCCAAAGCTGTTTTCAGAATGGGCGTACCGGTTACGCCGAAGAATATTTTTCCGTCGAACATACAGGGATTACCTACCTGGTACGAAGTGCGGGTAAGCGAAAAAGGTTACCTGGGCAGGCGCGAAGGGGTTGATTTTATGGTCTGCATGAACCCACAGAGCATGCCCGATGATGTTAAATCCGTAAAAAGCGGCGGTTATTTCCTGTACGACAGCACGAAAAGGCTGCACCCGGAGTTGATCCGCGACGATGTAAATTATATCGGCGTGCCATTAATGGAAATATGCAACCGCGAATACACTGATCCGCGGCAGCGGCAATTGTTCAAAAACGTAATGTATATAGGCGCATTGTCCACTTTGCTGGGTATTGAATTTGAAGTACTCCAGCAACTGCTTGATGACCAGTTCCAGGGCAAAGAGAAGCTGGTTGCGCCAAACGTAAAAGCATTAAAGCTTGGCGCCCAATATATTCTGGACAACTACCCCTACCCGCTGGAAATGCACCTGAAAAGGCGCAACCTCATCGGCGACAAGATCATGATCGACGGCAATGCTGCCTGCGGTCTCGGGGCGGTTTACGGCGGCGCTACGGTAGTGGCCTGGTACCCTATCACCCCTTCTACCTCGGTAGTGGAGGCATTTGAAAAGTATGCCAAAAAATTGAGGATCGACAAAGAAACCGGCAAAAAGAACTTTGCCATTGTGCAGGCCGAAGATGAACTGGCTGCCATCGGCATGGTGATCGGCGCCAACTGGAACGGCGCACGCTCTTTCACCGCCACCAGCGGACCGGGACTGTCCTTAATGAACGAGTTTTTAGGATTGGCCTATTTTGCCGAAATACCAACGGTTTTAATAGACGTACAACGTACCGGCCCTTCAACCGGCATGCCTACGCGTACCCAGCAATCGGATATTACGCTTGCGGCTTATGCTTCGCATGGCGATACAAAACATATATTGCTTTTCCCGGCAACGCCGAAAGAGTGTTTCGATATGACGGCAGGCGCTTTCGATCTGGCAGAGCTTTTGCAGACACCGGTTATCATTATGTCGGACCTGGATTTGGGGATGAACGACCACTTAACGCCCGCATTTGAATGGGACAATAAACGGAAATATAACCGCGGAAAAGTGCTCAATGCGCAACAACTGGAAGAAATACCACATTTTGGCCGTTACCTTGATGTGGATGGCGACGGCATTCCGTACCGTACCATACCGGGAACGCACCCTACAAAAGGTTCGTTTTTTACCCGCGGCACCTCGCGCGACGAATATGCAGCTTATACCGAAGACGGCAACGTTTATGCCCGTAACATGGAGCGGCTGTTAAAGAAATGGGATACCGCAAAAACTAAGGTACCTGTCCCGTACCTGTATCAGAAGGAAAATAAGAGCCCTTACGGTCTGCTGTTCTTCGGCACTTCCACCTATTCGGCGGAGGAAGCAATTGACATTATGGCGCAGGAAAGCATCGCGCTCGATGCCATCAGGCTAAAGGCTTTCCCTTTTAATAAAACTGTGGAAGATTTTATCAATTCGCACGAAAAGGTATTTGTAATTGAGCAAAACCGGGATGCCCAGATGCGCAGTTTGCTGATAAATGAACTGAATGCAAACCCGCAAAAATTGATTTCCGTGCTTAACTATGATGGCCTGCCTATTACGGCCGATACCATCACCACTCAGATCAGTAAAAATTTAGCTCCGGCAAAAACACTTATCTACCACCAATAAAAAATTGTCATGACCTATATACGTTCCCAATTCCGCCATCCCGGTTTACCGGTAAATGAGCTGGGCTACACCACCAAAGAATATGAAGGCGCTATATCAACCTTATGCGCCGGCTGCGGACATGATTCCATAAGCGGCTGTATTATACAGGCCTGTTTCGAAATGTCGGTTGCCCCGCACCGCATTGCGAAACTGTCAGGCATTGGCTGCTCTTCAAAAACGCCAACCTACTTCCTGGGAAACTCCCATGGTTTTAACTCCGTTCACGGAAGGATGCCATCTGTAGCTACCGGCGCCAATATGGCCAACCGCGACCTTATTTATCTGGGTGTTTCCGGCGACGGCGATACGGCCTCTATAGGCATGGGCCAGTTTGTGCATGTGATCCGCCGAAACCTTAATATGGTTTATATTGTGATGAACAATGGCTGCTACGGCCTCACAAAAGGGCAGGACTCTGCCACCGCCGATGAAGGCTCAAAAAGCAAGAAAGGATCAGTAAACCCCTTTCAGCCCATTGACCTTGCGGGAATGGCACTTGAACTGGGCGCTACCTTTGTAGCCCAAAGCTTTTCGGGCGATAAAGAACAACTGGTGCCCCTTATAAAAGCGGCGATAGACCATCCCGGTTTTGCATTTATCAATGTAATTTCGCCCTGCGTTACCTTCAACAATAACCCCGGCTCAACAAAAGCTTATGATTATGTGCGCGAACATATAGAAGCCTCGGCTACCATAGATTTCGTCCCTGCAAAAACAGAAATTACCACAAAATATGCAGATGGCACCGGAACGGATATTGAGCTGCATGACGGCTCCCATATCCACCTGGAAAAACTTGCCGCCGGCCTCGATCCCTACGACCGCCTGGCCGCAATGAACGCCCTGCAAAACGCCCGCAATAAACAGGAAATACTCACCGGTTTATTGTACATAGAACCCGAATCAACTGATTTGCACCATACCATACAAACCTCGGACAGGGCTTTGAATAGTTTAGTTCAGGAGGAACTCTGTCCGGGTGCAGATGCATTGGCGGGGATTAATGAGGGGTTTAGGTAGGGGGTTTAGTCGAAATCGGGAAGCTGAAGTCCCCGTATTTTGTCGCAGAGGCCCCTTCGCTGGGTAAGCTGTTGATGGGGCATGGATCTAATGGACACTTCGTGTGTGCTTCACCTTGGGTCGAATTGCTCTATTGGTGACTTAACTAAGAACGTTTTATACTAAATATTAATTAAAGTAGTATTTTAACCGCCTAAATTTTATTGTAATGTATTTTTGTTATGTTGACGAAAGTGGAGATACCGGATATCATGATCCGGCAAATCCGAATAAAACAGGATCGCCATATTATATTCTGGCAGGCGTAATCGTTCCGACAGACAAATGGGCGCTTTCGCTCGATATACTTAAAAGTTATAGGAGACTAATTGCCAGGCAAGGATATGTTAATTATGACGTTGAATTTCACTGTGCTGAATTGATCGACCCACACAATATAAATGCGTTTAAACAGCTAAACAACAAAGAAAAATGGCAACTGATAGAAGATTTTGCTGATATTATTGGAAAAAATGATTTTTCATTGATAGCTATAATCATTGATAAGACAAACACTACTTTAGACCCCAAAGATTATCACTCAACAACTATTACGAAATTATACCAATCGTTTGATGAATTTTTAAAAAATCATGGCGATCATGGTATTGTGTTATTTGATCGCACAAATGAAAAGAGTACTACAACCCACGTAAGGAAACTATTAGGTACCGGATCCAGCGGCAACACAATTCCGGGTGTAAGGATCGCCAAAATTATCGAAGATCCATTTTTTCAGGTTTCATCAGAATCTTTATTTATTCAATCTGCTGATGTAGTTGCGTATACACTTAAAGAAAAGGAGTTTCCTAAAGCAGCAAGGCAAAAATTTCAAGCACACCGGATATTTGAAAGAAAATTGCTAAAGTTGTGTTATCCATCGTCGGTTGCAGAAGCAGATGGCATCACCAGGCTATAAAAAAAAACCCCGGTTCGAAACCGAGGATTTGGTCAAGGCCGTAGGGACTCGTACAAATCCTTAGGTCCTGAAATGCAAATATAAGCAAAAAGTCATAATTTTTTATTTTTTGTTTATATTTATTATAGGCTGTGCATGTCAGGATGTTTTCTTCTTTGATATACGGTCATAGATACTTTAGTACCTTATTTTTTGTAATTGCCGAACGGTGCGAAAAATGCTTCTCATAATCAGCCTTGGTAAGTTTATCCAGTTTTGCCATGCTCGACTGCCGGATTTTAACGCCAAGTTTCTTTAACTGAACTATAACCTCTTCGGTATTGCTATCCGGTATATCAATAGTGAGTGTTGTCATGGTTGATTTTTCAGCTAATACAAAAATAGCACTTTTAATTTGAAATTTTGAACCACTATATCGTATCGTCTCTCCGTATAACTAAGCTTTTCTATTTGTAATATGCTTGCTGTATTCAATTAAATCAGTAATTTAGCCTAAATCTAACACAACATCCCATGAATTTACTTAAAGACGAAACGATTATCACAACATCTAATGAAAATGCTTTAACGCTGACAACACACCGCATACGCGCCGACTTTAGCGCAGGCAGCGAGGCCCGGTTTACATCAATAATGCTGCAACATGTGAGTTCTGTACAACTTAGTACCAGGAGCTACCCGATCCTTATCGGTATTGCTATCCTGCTTGTAATATTGGGTATTGCTATTGGTAACGACCATACGGGCAACTCAAGCGTACCTGTCATATTAATTTTGGCTGGTGTTATTAGTGCCTCAGCATACTTTTTTTATAAACAGCACAACTGTGTTATCGCATCGGACGGCGGCTCCAAAATTGAGTTTAGCACTACCGGAATGAAAAGAGAGGTATTAATCGACTTTCTGGATAAGATAGAACAAGCGAAGGCTAAATGTGATAACAAATAGCTGAATGATGCCATTCTCCAATTTCCTCCGCGCTGCGGAGGAAATTGATTTATCAGAAAATACAAGATAAAATTTTCTGAAATTCCATCCCCGTCTGTTACAGACGACCCTGCGTTTGAAGAGATTGTCAAATGATTGGCTTTTATTTTTGTATTAAAAACTTATCTTAGCGTTTTACACCTAAATGAAACCTCACATTAAATACCTCATCTGTTTATGGGTTGTATTGGTTAGTCTAACCAGTTCTTCAAATCCACCGTCTTTTAAACAATATCCTGCTCGCTTGTTTAAAGGGACTAAAGCAAAGATCAAATTAAAAAGCAATCCGCTTGGTGAGATGTTCAGAACCCGAATTTCCAATACCTATTATTCCAAAAGCTCTATGAACGAGTGGCATGAGTTAATGGGGTTAAACTTCGGTGGTCATTATTGTTTTGCTTATTGGGGTTGCGGGTCGCCTTGTCAGGAGGCTGCAATTGTAGACGTAAAAACGGGTATCATTTACGATGCCCCGGCTGGGTCTTATGGTTATGAGTATAAGGCTAACAGCAGGCTTCTGGTGGTTAATCCTGACGATCCCGGTACGGGATGTGCAGGCTGTAAAACTGAATATTGGGTTTTGAACGAGTTAAGTAAAAAGTTTGAAGAGGTGCATTAATAAGAAGGATAATGATGACTATAATTCTTTCCGTTCCCGCAGATTCTGTCGCAAACACCCCTGCGCTGGATAAATAAACCTACTTGTATATACAGGCATTTAAATTAACTTTGTTTTTAAGCAAATTAACGGCAATTTCTTAATTTAGCACAAGGGAATGACACAGGTGGTTTTAAATATAAACAGCAAAAAAGAATGGGATGCATTAAAACCCATTTTGGAGGTAATGAATATTGAATACATAACCCAGGATGCCAAAATGAGTGAAAAAGAGATTAAGTTACTGCATCGGGCCGAAGATGATAAAGAAAATGGCAGGGTACATGTTTATTCCAGCCATCGCAACATTTTAGGCCGTTAATGATCTCCGATTTGTTTACACCGAAACCTACAAATCCTAATATGAGTGATACAAAATATAGCACGGCAGAGATCCTTCAAATACTAAACGATTTTTATAACTGTCAAACGGCTTTCGATCCGGAAGTTGATCTTGATAAACAGTTGACTTTTGAAAATACAATTTCGGATTGGAGGGCTATTTGCGATCTTGTTGAACCTAAAAAGTTAGCAAAGTGTTATTATGATTTATTTAATTTGACGACATCCATAGGCGACTTAGAAAATATACTATCGGAAAAACAAAACGAACTGAAAGTTTTCTGTGCTTACATCTCCGAACACGCAACAAAGCAGACTATTGCACCTATTGTGATGATGGGGCAAAGTTGCATGACCGCAGCGATATTCAAAACGCTGATTGCCAATCTTAAAAAAAGGGGTGTTAAAACTCAAGATATTAAACCCAGTTCCAAATTCATTCCATTATTCCACAAATATGGCGGTGTACTATTGGAAGAGGTTAATAAATTGGCGCCTGGGTCACTGACCAAATTTGAGTATCGCAATAATTGGATAGTCGAAACGGGGATATCAATTACCTTAGTCTTTTTTTTATCGATTATTATAATCCCCGTTATTTGGCATTTTCACTGGACCTTAATGATCACGCTTGCATTAGGGCTAGTCGTTATCTTTATTGGGAACAAATTTAAGCCTGAGAAAGAAAACATAGGTGGTTACGATACGATAAAAGACTTAATTTTAGGTATGCAAGCGCAAATCAACAAGGCTATTTGATTTTTCCGTTCTCAGGATCTGTCGCAACTTTAAGTTAACCCACAAAACTTGCTAAAGCGGATAAAGTTGCCTATTTCACCAAGCGTTCCTATGGAACGCGTTTGGTCTCCCCGTTTTTTTCTACCAACCATACGCCCCGACCGGGGCGAAAGACAAAAAAGCGTCCGATACGGACGCATGGTTGGTAGAAATTGAATCAAAAAACGCCTTTACGTTCCATAGGAACGTTTGGTGATGGCCGGTTTTACAATAACGAAGCCCTCCGTCCCCCCCGCAGGGTCTGTCTCAGACGACCCTGCCCTGGATAAATTATTGGTGTGGAACGGATCTAATGAACAAACCATTTAAAAAAGAGCGTACTTCACTAAGGCATCCCACGCAGGGTCCTTTTCAAGAGACCCTGCGACGACAGGAAGCTAAGGACACCCTCGTGATTTAGCCCCCTCTAAACATGCCTGTCCGGCAGGCAGGTTTAGGTGGGGCTAAATTATTAGGGTGTCCCTTAACTTAATAGCATTCACAGAATCTGCGACGACGGGTAAGACGAGTAATGCAACACTGTATATCTTAAAACCTATAAGCCAAAGTTGTTAAAAACTGCCGCGGGGCAATTGGTGTAATGCTGTAATTATCATGGATCAGGTAATTCAGCGTATTGGTAACATTGGTTACGCTTACCAGCAGCGACATTTTTTTATAAGTATAACCGGCGGTAAGATCAAGCGTGGTAAAGCCGCCGACCGGGATTAATCGGCTATAAGGCTGTGCTTGTCCAATCGTATTGTTATAGCCGGCCATCCTGCTGCCGGTGTAAAAGGCGGTTGCACCAACTTTAAACCCTTTAAGGGCCGGGTTATTAAACGTATAAAACAGGGTAGCGTTAGCTGTACTTACCGGACTGATCACCAGGCGCTCACCCAATACCGGCGATCCTTTTAACCCGGAAGTTTTGGTATAACGGGCATTGTTGTATGAATAGCCGGTGATAAAATAAAAATTCTTGGAAAGGTGCCCGGTAATGTCTATATCAAATCCATCGCTGGTAGTTTGGCCGCTGAGTTCTTTAAGGGTATTATCGCTGTTAGCCGTTCCGTCGGCTTTAAAGGGCGCCACTACAGCCAGGTTGCTGTTGATGATGCGATAGACGCTTAAATTTGCAATGATCTTACCGTCAAACAGTTCATTTTTTGTACCGGCTTCATACTGGTTCACCAGTGAAGGTTTTAGGCCCTGCCCGGTATTTACATCGGTGCCGGTATTCAGCATAAAGTCGTTGCTGTAGCTGATATACACCGAACTTGTACTTACAGGCTGATAGATGAACGCTAATTTGGGTGTAAATGCGCGGTCGTACCGGGTGATGGCGGTTCCGCCGCCCGAAGTTTGCCGGAGCAGGTATTGAATATTGCTTTGGTCCGTTTCCTGCCATGACCAGCGAATGCCTGCCAGCATCTTAATTTTATCTGTAAAGCTTACCAGATCCTGAGTGTATGCTCCCAAACGGTAAACAGGTGCAGTGGTGCGGGCGGTATCCGTAGCGTTCGGAATATCGGTGCGTTGTGTGTATTTATTGAGGTCGATGGTGTTTATCTTATCATAAATATAAGTACTGATATTGTGCCCCGCCACGCTGTAGCCGTTGGTAACATTCACCACCTTGGCAAGGTCTGTTCCGATCAGAATTTGGTGTCTTACCCATCCCGTTTTAAATTTCCCGGTTAAATTCGCCTGACCGGTGTAGTTGTTTTCTACTGTGTTTGCACGGGCCAGGCCCCTGCTCCATTCACCGGTTGCGCTAACGGTATTTGGCAAACTGGCCTGGTACGAATAGATGTCAGTTCCCTGTCCCGAAATAATCGCATTCAAATGCCAGTCATCGTTAAACTGGTGGTTTAAAGTCGCCATCCCCGAAAACTGATTTATATGGCTATAGGCCCAGGAAGTATTAATGTATTGCGAGCGCGGCACCATGGTTGGGATAGCCTGCCCGTTATTTAACGATCCTATGCCAAAATCGGGCGTAAGGCTTTCATTTAAGTAATCACCGGCTACCAGCAAGGTGGTTTTTTTACCCAGGTTAAATAATAAGGAGGGATTAACATATTTCCGCAGGGTATAAACATGGTTACGGTAGCTGCCGTCGTTTTCATAAACCCCTATCAGCCGGAAGGCCGCATTTTCGCTGACCGGTCCGTAAACGTCCACACTGGGTTTAAACATATTGTAACTTCCGTACCGCACAGACACCCCGCCGCCGCTTTCAAACTGCGGCTTTTTTGTCACCATGTTAATAATAAGCCCGCCGGATACGTTGCCATAAAGCAGCGCCGCACTTCCTTTCAGCACCTCAACAGATTCCAGGGTACTTGCTTCGGGGAAACCGGCCGTATTGGTTAACACGCCATCCTTAAAAATACTACCTGATGCACCGGTTATACCAATGCTGTATCCCCTGGCCGAAAACGTTTCGCCCACGCCGCCCCGCGTTTGCGTCAGCGAAACACCGCTTACATTTTTTATGGCATCGCCCAAATGGTTAATCTGCTGATCCTCAATAACCCTGCTGCTTACCGTACCTGCACTTTGCGGAAGATCAAGGGCCTGAATATTCGCTTTATCCAATGACACAGGTTTGGCCGACTTATTTGCGTTGATAATTACCACGTTGAGCTGTGAGGAATTTTCTGTCAATATAAAATCTGCGATGGTGGTTTTCGCTGCCGATACAGAGACGGGCTTTTCCTGGCTTTTTGTGCCGATAAATGAAACCATTAAGGTGTAATTGCCGGGGTTAATATTACTGATTATGTAGGTACCATCTTCCTTTGTAGAGGTTGCCCTGTTTAATTCCTTAATAGAAACGGTTACAAAAGCTGCCGGCTGGCCGTCGGAGGTTTTAACCGTCCCGGAAATTTTGCCCGTTGTGAGGTCGTCTGCCTTAACTATGGTGCAGATTGCCAATAGTAAAAAAATGAGTTTGGTGGTAATCCTGTATATTTTTTTCATGCCTTATTTAGATTGTGTCTAATTAAGCGCAAAAGTATAATTACAATTCAAATTTTGGAATATTATTTTTAATTAGTTTAAATAAGAATAGAAA
>JBIOHE010000012.1:0-26663 GCA_044448725.1 Sphingobacteriales bacterium
GCATGTAACAATATCATGACAGTGGATATTAAGTATCTTATTTTCTATTACTTGTATTTCAATTGCACATTTGGTCTATATTCTTGTTCAACTATATCACCTTGTCTTTTTCAGGTTATCATAGCTTCATCCCCCGGAATATAAGTTCAAAGCGATTTGTTTAAATAAGTTATTTTTTACGCTGTTCCGCCAATTATAAAAAGAATCAACAGTTAGCTTATTTTTTTAGAGTTACTAAACAGGGTTTGACTGTATTTAAAGTTTTTTTTAATTATTTTCACGCAGTTTAGTGTACAGAAACCGTCAGAAAATTAGACTTAAAAGTCGGATTGGGTTAATAGCTATTTTAGCCAGGCTATACGTCAGTTTTATTTAATACCGCCTTAAATCAATGAGAAAAATTGTTTACGTATCCGTGATTTTATGCTTTATCAGCATAATAATTAGTAAGAAATCTTTGGCTCAGGTTGTTAATCGTGATAGCAGTTCGCAGCAAAACGCCTTTAATAATGCGGTAACGCTTTATTATTCCTCCATCGGCAAGCAGGCCGGGATATTTAATGGAACCGAATACAATTTATACGACCCGCTTATAAAGGGCAACGCCTATTTTTCGGATGTAAACGCATTTACTCCCGGATCGGTTTATTATGATGGCGCTTTTTACAAGAACGTACCCATGCTCTATGATATATATATAGATGAAGTAGTGGCGCTTTTGTACAACCATTATTCGATGTACACTTTAATAAAAGAGAAAGTAGCGGGTTTTAATTTTCTGAACCACCATTTCGTAAACATCAACAGCGACACATCCGGCAGTAATTCCAATCTAAAATCGGGTTTTTACGATCAGCTTTATGCCGGAAAATGTGAAATATTGATAAAACGCGAAAAAAACATTCAATCAAGTGTCGGAGCAGGTACTGCGCCCGAAGACTATTTTAGAGGCAATACCAAATGGTTTCTTCGTAAAAACAATATTTATTATAGTTTCGGCGGTCAGGGTTCGTTGTTGAAACTTTTGGTTGACAGGAAAAAAGAACTTAAGCAGTATATCAGGAGTAATCAAATTAAATTTCAGGATAAACCGGAAGAGGCGATGGTCCAAATAGTATCTTTTTATGACCATTTAACCAAGTAATATGAAAAACCTCTACCTTTTAATTTTTTGTTTCGCAATATTTTCCCGCGTTGGGTTCGCTCAGAAAAAGGAAGTAAAATTAGTCAGCGCAAATTTTCAACAAGCCACTATTGCGCAATTTGTTGCCGATCTGGAATCAAAAACAGATTACCATTTCTTTTACGATGCTGCGCAGTTCGACAGTTTAAAGGTGACCCTGCGCATGACCGATAAACCGTTAACAAGCATTTTGGATACCGCGTTCAGCAACACCAGTTATCATTATGCCATAGTTAACCACCAGATCTTTTTAACCAAAGGCAGAAATATTAAAACCGAATTAGCTTCCGGTTTTATCGAAACCCCGGCAAATAATCAGCAGGCCACACAAAACCCGGCAATAGTTGACTATACCGATGACCGGGATAAAAAGGTACCCGAAGCAACAACCGAAAATAAGGTTTACGAAATCGGAGTAAAAACAAACGTTATAAAACCAGGCAATGCGCTTTTATCAGGGTATGTGCAGAACATAAAATCGGGCGAAGCGGTAGTGGGCGCCAGTATTTATGTTGCCAGCACTAAAACAGGTGTTGCTACCGATCAATTCGGGTATTTTACCATCACATTGCCCCGGGGGCGGCATTTGTTAAATATCAGAGGGATGGGGATGCGCGATACCCACAGGCAGATAATTATTTATACCGACGGCATGCTGAATATTGAAATGCAGGAGCAGGTAAACCGGTTGAAGGAGGTTAAAATTTCTGCTGATAAGGTGGCAAACGTGCGCGGCGTTGAACTGGGAATAACACGTTTGGATATAAAAAACATAAAAGAAATTCCCGCTGTATTTGGCGAAGCCGATATACTAAGGGTGGTTTTGGCGCTTCCAGGAGTGACCTCCGTGGGCGAGGCTACAACCGGGTTCAATGTTCGGGGAGGGGCTGCGGATGAAAACCTGATCCTGCTTGATGGCTCAACAATTTATAACCCGGCGCACTTTTTTGGATTCTTCGCAGCCTTCAACCCCGATATTGTTAAAGACATAGAACTCTATAAAAGTAGTATTCCCGAAAAATTCGGTGGACGCCTGTCATCTGTGTTAGAGATCACTGATCGGGAAGGGAACAAAAAGAAGTTTACCGGTTCGGTAGGACTCGGTTTATTAACCAGCAGGTTTAATATTGAAGGCCCGATTGTAAAAGATAAAACCTCTTTTATTTTTGGCGCACGGGCTACTTACTCCGACTGGCTTCTGAGCATGCTGCCGATAGCCTACAAAAACAGTTCGGCATCGTTTTCCGACTTCAACCTGGGAATAAGCCATCAGGTAAACGACAAAAACAATATCTCGCTGTCGGGGTATTTAAGCAACGACAGTTTTAAACTCAACAGCGACACTACCTATGCATACAGCAATAAAAGCCTGATTTTAAAATGGAGACATAACTTTAATAATAAATTATATAGTGTTATTGCAGGCGGTGCGGACGATTATAAATATTCGGTGTCCAGCCAGGCCAACCCGATAAACGCTTTTAAACTTGGTTTTAATATTTATCAAACGAATTTCAGGACTGATTTTACGTATTACGCGACTAATAAACATACCATTGACTTCGGCTTGAGTTCTATATTATATAAAATAGACCCGGGATCTTTTGAGCCCGATGGCAGCCGATCACTTGTAGCACCTAATGTAGTAGCCAGCGAACACGCCCTCGAAAGTGCGTTATACCTGGGCGATAAATACGATGTAAATACCAATTTGTCAATCAGCGCGGGAGTAAGGCTTAATATATACAGTTACCTTGGCCCGCAAACGGTGGACAGCTATGCCCCTAATTTACCCAAAGAACCTGCTAATGTTTTAGATAGCACAGCCTATGGTAAAGGACATTTCATAAAAACCTATATAGCCCCCGACATCAGGTTATCAGCCCGTTATTTATTGAATGATAATCTTTCTGTTAAAGCTGGTTATAATACCCTGCACCAGTATCTCCATTTACTGTCAAACTCAACTTCTATTTCGCCAACCGATGTTTACAAATTAAGCGACCCGAACATAAAACCTGAAAGCGGCGACCAGATATCGCTTGGCCTGTTTCAAAATGCAAAACAAAACACCATCGAAATGTCGGTTGAAGTGTATTATAAACGGCTGAGAAATTACCTCGACTATAAAAGCGGGGCTGTGCTTTTATTGAATCAGCATGTTGAGCAGGATGCGATAAACACCAAAGGCAAAGCGTACGGTGCTGAGTTTCTGCTTAAAAAAACTGCCGGTAAGGTAAACGGATGGATGAGCTATACCTATTCGCGCACTTTTTTAAAACAGGACGATCCTAATGCAGGTGAGCTGATAAATGAAGGCAATTGGTACCCTGCAAATTACGACAAGCCGCATTCCTTTAATTTTACCGGCAATTATCGTTTCACACACAGGTACAGCGTGTCGTTAGATATTGCTTATAGTACCGGAAGGCCAATAACCTTACCAATTGCCCTATATGAATATGGAGGGTCAGAGCGGGTTTTTTACTCGAGCCGCAATCAGTACAGAATCCCGGATTATTTCAGATCTGATTTTTCCATAAATATAGAAGGCAACCACCGGGTTCATCAGCGAACACATAATACATGGACATTGGGTGTTTATAATGTAACCGGGCGGCAAAACGCTTACTCAACGTATTTCACAGAAGAGGGCGGGAAAATTAACGGCTATAAATTATCCATATTTGCAACACCTATTCCATTTATTAATTACAATATCAGGTTTTAGAAACATGAAAAATTGTTGTAAACATAAATAATTGGAAATATTAAGATTTGTATGAAAAAAGAATTCTACCTGTTTATTGTATTAATTGCCATTATGGCGTGCAAAAAACCTTATTTGCCGCCGGCCATTACCGCGCCGGACAGTTACCTTGTTGTTGAAGGAACAATAAAAAGCGGCGCCGACTCAACATTTATTATGCTTAGCCGGACCGTTAACAGTTCAAGCAATACTTTTGTTAAGCGCGAAGTGAACGCGCATGTAACCGTTGAAGGTGACGATAACTCCAGTTATGAATTATCCGAAACTTATAGTGGCATTTATGTAAACCCTGGCTTAATGCTTAACAATTTGCGTAAATATCGGTTAAGGATAACAACTGCCGGTCATGAGCAATATTTATCGTCGTTTGAACCGGTGTTAAGCAATCCGCCCATTGATAGTGTTAATTTTACCGTACAACACACCGCTGCAAACACAGGCATACAGATATATGTAAATACGCATGACCCATCTAATAAAATTAATTATTACCGTTGGGACTATGGAGAAACGTGGCGGTTTCATTCAAAATACGCATCATCATTTGTAAGCAATGGCGTAGGGATATTTTATAGAAAACCCGATCAGGATGTTTATTACTGTTTTGCGGGCGACTCCTCAAGTTCAATAATTTTGGGTTCTTCCGCGGGTTTAACAAAATCGGTAATTTATCAAACGCCGATAACGCAAATACCCTCCACATCTGAGAAAATAGAAGCCAAATATAGCATTGAAGTTAATCAATACGCTTTAACAGCCGATGCCTACAACTTTTGGGTAAATCTAAAAAAGAATTCGGAACAATTGGGCAGCATATTTGACGCGCAACCTTCAACTATTGACGGGAATATACAATGTATCAGTAACCCTTCAAAACCTGTTATTGGTTATATAAGTATTTGTAACGTTCAACGAAAACGCGTATTTATTCAAAGCGACCAGTTGCCGTCCTGGCTGCCCGACTATCCGTATGACTGTATGTTAGATACGGCTTTTTATGCAAAAGGCGGATCACCAGGGGTACAGCCGGAAAACCAGGTGGCGGAGTATTTAATTCCGCTAAATTCGGGGGATATACCAGTCTCTGCGGTATATGGGCCCGGATCGCCGTCGCCGGAGGGTTATCTATACTCATCGATAGAATGTGTAGATTGTACAAAACGCGGTTCAAAAAAACAACCTGCCTTCTGGAAATAGATTATAAATAAAAAATAGGGCAGCTAAAATTTATGGCGCTTAAATAGTGAAGAAACAAATTTTGATTATGAAATATATCATGCGGTCAGTGAAGGTTACATGTTTTACTTCAGCATTCGTACTGCTTTTTCTCAACAGCAACGCCCAGGCCATACAGCAAGTACAAAACAGTTTTAACTTATATAAGCAAACCGCTTTGCTCGAAAAGGTTTTCGTACACACCGATAAAACTGTTTATATGCCTGGCGAAATTGTTTGGTTTAAGGTTTACTGTGTAGATGGCAACGATCATAAACCGCTCAATTTAAGTAGCGTTGTTTATATCGATTTATTGGATAATAGCCAGTCTCCGATAGCCCAGGTTAAGGTCGCCATGAAAAATGGTTTTGGCGATGGCTCTGTTTATATCCCGGTAACGGTTACCAATGGCAACTATAAATTAAGGGCCTATACCAACTGGATGAAAAATTTCAGTCCCGATTTTTATTTTGAAAAAACGGTTACGCTGATCAACCCTTTAAAGTCTCCGGAACGTGCAAAAGAAACCGTATCGAAATACGATGTACAGTATTTTCCGGAAGGCGGCAACCTGGTAAGCGGTATTGAAAGTAAAGTAGCCTTTAAGGTAACAGGAGCCGACGGAAAAGGTGTTCCGGCTAAAGGGGTTGTCATCAATCAGCACAATGACACGGTAGCTAAATTTCAAACATTAAAATTTGGCATGGGCGCGTTTTTATTTACCCCCGACAAAAACGACAACTATAAAACCATTATTAAAATAGCCGATAATGCGCCGATAACTAAAGAGTTGCCCGCAATAAATGCACAAGGTTATGTTATTAGATTAACCGAAACCGCAAACGGGCAATTGGATATTATGGTGTCGGCCGGTAACACTACAGGCGGGCCTGTTTACTTATTTGCCCATACCCGCCAGGTAATTAAAGCCGCAGAAACCGGCATAGTTACCAATGGCGCAGCCCATTTTATCATCAATAAAAGTGTACTGGGCGATGGAATATCGCATTTTACTATTTTTAACGGAGAAAAACAGCCTGTTTGCGAACGTTTATATTTTAAAAACCCCGAAAGGCAATTATTTATCAACGCAGCGGCCGATCAGCAGCAGTACGCACTGCGTAAAAAAGTTAATGTAAACATAACTGCTAAAGACAAAGATGGCAAATCGCAAAATGCCGAGCTATCCATGGCGGTTTACCGCGTTGATTCATTGCAGGAGGCAGACCAAAGCGATATATTTAGCTATTTATGGCTAAATTCAGATTTGAAGGGTGTTGTAGAATCACCTGGTTATTATTTAAAAAATAAAGATGCTGAGGCGATAGATAACCTGATGTTAACCCAGGGCTGGCGCCGCTTCGAATGGAACGAGGTACTTGCAAACAAGCCGGCTGGCTTTACTTTTTTGCCCGAATATAACGGGCATATCATATCGGCAAAAATAGTTAACTCCGAAACTGAAGCCCCTGGCAAAAATATCATCACCTATTTGGGTGTCCCCGGAAAAAGGGTACAGCTATATGATTCGCAAAGTGATTCTTTGGGGCGCCTGCTCTATCCTACAAAAGATTTTTTTGGCCCGGGTGAAGTCATCGTGCAAACCAATTCGTTGAAAGACAGTACCTACCGGATTGAGGTTTTAAGCCCCTTCTCCGAGCAGTTTTCGAAAAAGGCGTTACCCGAATTTAATTTTAACCGGGCCACAGCCAAAGCATTACAGGAACACAGCCTGGGCGTGCAGGTATTAAATATTTATTTTGGCAACAAGCTGAAACAATTTTATGACCCCATGGCCGATAGCGCCGCGTTTTATGGCAAACCATTTAAAACCTATAAGCTGGATGATTTTACCCGTTTTACAACAATGGAGGAAGACTTACGCGAGTATGTATCCGAAGATAATATTATAAGGCAAAAGGGACATTTTCACATCAAAGTATTAAACGCCAAAGAGTTTTTAGAAGGCGACCCGCTGGTGTTGGTGGACGGGATACCGGTTTTTAATATTGATAAAGTAATTGCTATCGACCCCTTAAAAGTAAAAAAACTGGAGGTCGTACCTTTCAGGTATTATTATGGCCCGGCGTCGGAAGAAGGTATATTTAGCTTTACCACCTATAAAGGCGATCTTGGCGGTATTGAACTTGACCCCAAAGCGGTAGTGCTCGATTATGAAGGATTGCAATTGCGCAGGCAGTTTTATTCGCCGGTTTATGATACCGAAACGCAGGCGGCAAGCAGGATTCCTGATTTCAGAAATGTTTTATACTGGTCCCCATCCGTTGCCGGACAGGGAAAAGGTACTGTTTCCTTTTATACTTCGGACCAAAACGGCAAATATATTGGCGTAGTGCAGGGAATTACCCAAAAAGGCGATGCAGCAGTATATTATTTTACGTTTGAGGTGAAATAGCTTTATATTATATTCAGCATTTTCTGGGTGGCTTTAATAGCGCAAACTGTCTGATCCGAATCCAGGCCACGGGTGATGAATTTCTTCTTATCAGTTTCCCAGGTAATGATGGTTTCACAAAGCGCGTCGGAGCTGCTGCCGGGGGCTATCCTTACGGCATAGTCAATAAGCTTTGGCAAACTTCTTTTTTTCTTGGCATAAACCATTGCCAGTGCATTCATAAAGGCATCAAACTGGCCATCGCCCTGGGCGTTTTCTTCAAATTTTTCCCCGTCTATCTTTACAGAAATAGTTGCAGACGGATGCAAACCCATAGCATGCACCAACACGTATGATTCTATTTTAACCTTTTCTTCGTATAGGCTGCTATCCAAAACATCGGATATGATATAGGGCAGGTCCTCCTTGGTTACCGTTTCCTTTTTATCACCCAGTTCGATCACACGCTGGGTGACTTTTTTAAGGTCGGCGTCATTTAACTTTAAGCCTAATTCCTGCAGGTTTTTTTCGATATTGGCTTTGCCGGAGGTTTTCCCAAGGGCATATTCTCTTTTTCGTCCGAACCGCTCGGGCAGCAGGTCGTTAAAATATAAATTGTTTTTGTTGTCCCCGTCGGCATGTATGCCCGCAGTTTGGGTAAATACATTGTCCCCGACAATTGGTTTGTTCGAGGGTATCCTTACCCCCGAAAATGTTTCAACCAGTTTACTAACCTTATAAATGGAAGATTCTTTAATTCCTATCTCAACCTCTGGCACAAAGTCCTTAATAACGGCAACAGCGCTGGCCATTGCGGCATTTCCCGCTCTTTCGCCCATACCATTTACGGTCAGGTGCAAACCATTTGCCCCGGCCCTTACCGCTTCCAAGACATTGGCGGTACCCAGGTCGTAATCATTATGGGCATGGTAATCAAAATGAACATCGGGATACCTTGACCTGATATCGGTTATAAAATTAAAAGTTTCAAACGGCGTTAATACACCCAGAGTATCCGGCAGCAATATCCTTTTTACAGGTTGTGTTGTCAAAAAATCCAGGTACTGATACACGTATCCGGGAGAATTGCGCATGCCGTTGCTCCAGTCTTCAAGGTAAACATTGGTTAAGATGTTTTTGCTTTGCGCCAGATCAATTACATGTTTAATTTCCGAAAAATGCTGTTCCGGCGTTTTTTTGAGCTGATGTGTTAAATGATTTAACGAGCCCTTGGTTAACAGGTTCTGAACTTTAACCCCTGAATTCACCATCCAGTCGATGGAAACACCGTTATCAACAAATGACAGTACCTCTATCCGGTCCGTATAGCCATTTTCTTCGGCCCAGCTTAAAATACTTTTAACCGCCTGGAATTCTCCTTCAGATACACGTGCAGAAGCAATTTCAACCCTGTCAACATTGAGTTCTTCCAATAATAATTGGGTGATTGTTAGTTTTTCCGAAATGGAAAATGACACCCCTGATGTTTGTTCGCCATCGCGGAGCGTAGTGTCCATTATCTCTATTTTCCTTCTTTTCATGTACCGGATTTCCTTTGGTTATATTGGTGTTGTGAGTTTGTTGCCTCACCTAAGTCCTCTCCAAACCTGCCTGCCGGCAGGCAGGTTTGGAGAGGACTTTAACTTCGCTCTTTTCTAAGAACCCTCTCCCCTGCCTGCCGGCAGGCAGGTTTGGAGAGGGCAGGGTGAGGCATTAAAGCGGGAGATTTACTGCAAACTCCTGGATCTCTTTTTTTATGCTTTGCAGGTAATCGAGGTCATCAAAGCCGTTCAGCATATTATCTTTTTTGTAAGCGCTGATATCAAATGTTTCCTTTTCTCCTGTAGCTAAAAGCGTAATGGTTTGATCAGGTAAATTCACTTCGATCTCTGTTTTCGGGTCGGCAATAACAGCTGTGAATATTTTTTCAGCAAATTCAGGGCTAACCTGCACGGGCAATACACCAACGTTTAAGCAGTTATTTCTGAAGATATCAGCAAAAAAGCTGGATACAACGCATCTGAACCCATAATCATAAACCGCCCATGCAGCATGTTCCCTTGACGATCCGGAGCCGAAGTTTTTCCCGCCAACCAATATTTTACCACTGTAAACAGGACTGTTTAATACGAAATCCTTTTTAGGTGTATTATCAGGGTTATACCGCCAGTCGCGGAAAAGGTTATCCCCAAATCCAACACGCTCTGTAGCTTTTAAAAAGCGTGCAGGGATTATTTGGTCTGTATCCACATTTTCTATCGGAAGCGGTACAGCAGTGCTTGTCAGTATATTAAATTTATCGTAAGCCATTTTATTGTTTTTGATTTCACCGATGAAGTAATGATTTCACCGATTTGTTTTTTGGGATTTCACTGATTGTTTTATGATTTCACCGATTATTTATTTTCCTAATCTCTAATCTCCAGTCTCTGATCTCTATCCCACAATTAATGTTCTTGGGTCTGTCACCACACCTGTGATGGCTGCTGCCGCTGCAACTAAAGGACTGGCCAGCATGGTTCTTGAACCGGGGCCCTGCCTGCCTTCAAAGTTCCTGTTTGAGGTACTTACCGCATATTTCCCGGCCGGGATCTTATCATCATTCATGGCCAGGCATGCTGAACAACCCGGCTGACGCAGGGTAAACCCTGCTTCGGTTAAAATATCAAGTAAGCCTTCTTCTTTGATCTGCGCCTCAACGATATGCGAACCCGGAACCAGCCAAACAGTAACATCATCAGCTTTATGTTTGCCTTTTACAAGGGAGGTGAAAGCCCTGAAATCTTCTATACGGCCATTGGTGCAACTGCCTACAAAAACAAAGTCAACCTTTTTGCCTATCATCGAATCGCCTTCAGAGAAGCCCATGTAATTGAGCGATTTTTCGTAGGATGCCGCGCCGCCTTCGGAATGGGCCGCATCGGGGATAGCATGTGAAATCCCCATGCCCATACCCGGGTTTGTGCCGTAGGTGATCATCGGTTCAATAGCCGAAGCATCAAAAGTTAATTCTTTATCAAAAACAGCATCAGCATCCGTTTTCAATGTTTTGTAATAGGCTAATGCTTTATCCCAGGCTTCGCCTTTTGGACTAAATTCGCGGCCTTTTACATAATTGATCGTAGTTTCATCGGGAGCCATCATCCCGCCGCGGGCACCCATTTCAATACTTAAATTACATACTGTCATCCGGCCTTCCATGGTCATGTTTTTGAAAACATCACCTGCATATTCAACGAAATACCCGGTGGCGCCGGATGTTGTAAGCTGCGAAATAATGTATAAAGCAACATCTTTCGGCGTAACACCTTTACCCAGTTTACCATTTACATTGATGCGCATTTGTTTCGGTTTCGGCTGCATGATGCACTGTGACGAAAGCACCATTTCCACTTCGGAAGTACCGATACCAAAGGCAATGGCGCCAAATGCACCATGTGTAGAGGTATGCGAATCGCCGCAAACAATGGTTGCGCCGGGCTGCGTAATACCATACTCGGGACCGACTACGTGAACAATACCATTTTTTTGATGGCCTAATCCCCAGTGGCTGATACCATATTCTTTTGAATTTGACTCCAAAGCCTGTAACTGGTTAACAGAAAGCGGATCTTCAACCGGCAAATGCTGGTTTATGGTGGGCGTGTTATGATCTGCTGTAGCAAATGTACGCTCGGGGTATAATACCCTTATACCCCTGGTCTTTAAGCCTAAAAAGGCTACCGGACTTGTAACTTCATGGATAAGATGGCGGTCAATAAAAAGCACGTCGGGTCCACCTTCTATTTTCCGTACAACGTGTGTGTCCCACACCTTATCAAATAATGTCTTGCTCATTTTTATAATTCTTATTTATTACTAACTTTTTCAAAAGACTGGCTGTACAGGTTATTGCTGCTGACAAGCAATAACAGGTCATCATCAGTGATATCCAATTTGTGATCGGCCAGGGTAAGGAAACTTTTATAGGCCACATCAAGCCCGGCACGGTCTAAACGATGGCCAAGGCGTTCCAGGTGGTATTTTAAAGCATGCCTTCCGCTGCGGGCGGTGAGTACAATAGTTGCACTCGGAAAACCGACGTCTTCAGGGCGGATGATCTCATAATTTTCGCGGTTCTTCAGGAAGCCATCCTGGTGGATACCAGAGCTATGGGCAAAAGCATTGCTGCCGACAATGGCCTTATTGGGCTGTACAGGCATGCGCATTTGCGTGCTTACCATCTGGCTCAGTTCGTAAAAATTACGGGCATTAATATTGGTATGCAGCCCTAAAACCGGGTGGGTTTTTAATATCATCACCACTTCTTCAATAGAGGTATTGCCTGCACGCTCGCCAATGCCATTGATGGTCCCTTCAACCTGGCGTGCGCCGTTTTGCAAACCGGCGATGGAATTTGCCGTTGCCAAACCTAAATCGTTATGGCAATGCACGGAGATAATGGCCTTATCAATATTTTGTACGTGCTCTTTTAAATGACGGATTTTATCGCCATACTGGTTGGGCAGGCAATAACCGTTAGTATCGGGGATATTAACCACAGTGGCCCCGGCACCTATCACCGCCTCAATCATCTGCGTTAAAAAATGTATATCTGCACGACCGGCATCTTCAGCATAAAACTCAATATCCTCAACAAAGCGTTTGGCATATTTTACGGCATCAACAGCGCGTTCAAGTATTTCTTCGCGGGTACTGTTAAATTTATGTTTGATATGCATATCGGATGCGCCGATACCGGTATGGATGCGGGGATGCTTTGCATATTTCAGCGATTCAACAGCTACATCAATATCACCCTTGTTGGCACGCGTAAGGGCGCAAACAGTAGGATTTTGCACAGCTTTGGATATTTCTACCACGCTCTGAAAATCGCCGGGGCTCGACATCGGGAAACCTGCTTCAATTATATCAACGCCCAGCGCCTCCAGTTCTCTTGCGATCTCTATTTTTTCGGGGGTGGTTAACTGGCAGCCCGGTACCTGCTCGCCATCGCGAAGCGTGGTATCAAAAACATAGACTCGATTTGGATCGTGTATCATTTCTTTTAGATTTTTAGATGTGTGATAAAAGACCTGCCGGCAGGTTTGAAACTTTTATCGTACATCGGTTAACACTTATTATTCTATTTTCTTTTTTCCTTTTGTTAGCGCTGTTTAACTGCTATAAACCTTAATCTTTTATAATCAGCATACCAGTTGCCATCCACCACATAATCCGGCTCAAGCAAACCGGTAATCTCTGCCAGCATTTGTTGTTTTTCGTTTTCACCTATCCCCTCAAAAAACGCCGGGCCAAACATATTCAACCATTTGGATACGCCCGACCTGCTGTCCTGCAGCAAGGTAGGGCGGTCAAAATGAACCGCAAACGTTACCCGGAAACCAGCCTTTTCCAACTTACCGGTATATTCGCCCAATGAAGGGAAATACCAAACGTTTCTTTTAGCGAGATCACGGTAACCGTATTTTTCGAGCACTTGTTGGGTGGCGGCAACCATGTGCTTCATATTATCTTTACCGCCCAGCTCGGCAACAAACCTGCCGCCGGGTTTCAATGCATCGTAAACACATTTTATGGCCTCATCGGCTTTGTGTACCCAATGCAATGTGGCATTTGAAAAAACGGCGTCAAAAGGCTCGTCAAAATGAAAATCGGTGGCGTCAGCCTCAACAAATTGAATATCAGGATATGTATTTGCCGCACGGGCTATCATATCCGCTGAAGCATCAAGGCCTGTCACTTCGGCGCCAGGCTTTTTTATTTCATTGGTTAAATGACCCGTACCGCAACCCAAATCCAATATCCGTTCGCCCGGTTTTACATCCAGCAACTCCAAAACACTTTCCCCGTATTGAAATACGAAAGCGTGTTTGTCGTCATATAATTCAGCGTTCCATTTCATGTTAGTCATTGGTCATTTGCTTCGCGTCATTAGTCATTGGTGCTCTATTGTTTGCACATCCACATTTGATCCCCCTTTAGGGGGTTAGGGGGCTTACAAATACTCAAGCACCTTTTGCCCCATGGCTTTGGTCCCCAATATTTTGTTTTTATCTGTACTGCTATCCGCGATATCACCTGTGCGGTATCCTGCTTTCAAGGTTTTATCAATGGCAGCGGTTATACTTTTTGCTTCTTCTTTCAAACCAAAACCTATCTCCAGCATCAGGGCTACCGATAGGATGGATGCCAGCGGATTTGCTTTATCCTGACCTGCAATATCATGCGCCGAACCGTGGATGGGTTCAAAGAAACCAGTGCCGTCGCCTATAGAGGCCGATGCCAGCATTCCCATGGAACCTGCAATCTGCGATGCCTCATCTGTTAAAATATCGCCGAAAAGGTTAGCGGTTAAAACCACATCAAACTTTTTAGGGTTTTTAACCAATTGCATAGCGGCGTTGTCAACAAACATGTGCTCGGTTTCTACATCGGGATATTTTTTTGCGATATCCTGTACCACTTCGCGCCAAAGGCGTGATGATTCCAGCACGTTTGCCTTATCAACAGAACATAACCTTTTGCCCCTTAGCCTGGAAGCTTCATAAGCTTTTATGGCAATGCGCTCCACCTCGTAACGGTGATAGATCATCAGGTCTGATGCAGTATCAGCGCTGCGTTTTTTCTCGCCGAAATAAACGTCGCCGGTAAGCTCACGGAAAAACAGGATGTCGGTTCCTTTTAATATTTCGGGTTTAAGGCTCGATGCATTCAAAAGCTCATCAAAAAGTATGATTGGCCTAAGGTTGGCATATAAACCAAGCCCTTTGCGTATGCCTAACAATCCCTGCTCGGGACGCACCTTAGCCGAAGGATCATTATCGTATTTGGCATGACCAACCGCGCCAAACAAAATGGCGTCGCTGGCTTTTGCTTTTTCCAAAGTTTCATCAGGCAAAGGGCTGCCGGTAGCCTCAATAGCTGCATGGCCCATTAAAGCTTCATCAAAGCTGAATTCGTGGCCAAAGGTTTTGCCAATTTGCACCAATACTGCCTTACCCCAGGTAGTAACCTCAGGGCCGATACCATCACCGGGTATTACTAATATTTTTTTAGTCATTTTTTATTTTTTATTCTGAATCAGAATTTACAGAATTTTAGAATTTGCAGAATGCCTTTATTTCTGCGAATTCTTGTCTGGTTTTATATTGTATTTTGGATTAAAAATCAATTTGTATTGCAGGCTCTGGCTTCCAAAATTTATTAACAAGCCAGATGGATAATCATAAGCAACTGTGTAATTTTTAGCTTGCGCTAAATGCACATCTTCCAGGTTGATAATCGCTTTTAGTTCTACAATTAACTTTTCTTCAACGGCAAAATCCGCTCTTCTTGTTCCCACGTCAATTCCGTCGTAAAATATGGTATGTTCCTGTTCTCTCGTAAAGCTTACACCAGCTTTTGCAAGTTCTATACCTAAACACCTTTGATAAATTACTTCCTGAAAACCATTTCCAAGGGTGTTATGTACTTTCATCGCACAGCCAATTACTTTATAAGTTAACTCGTCTTTTTCCATTTATCCAAATCGGATATAATTGAACTTTTTATTATTCTGTTAATTCTAAAATTCTGTAAATTCTGATTCAGACAATTACGCTTCTACAACCTGGTTTTCCGGCCTCAAACTGCGTACAGTTTTGCCTGCCTGCCACATTTCGCTGTCGCGCAGTTCTTTTAGTTCTGCGTCCAGTTTTTCGCGGTAATCCGGCTGACTGTTTAAATCAATTGAACGTTGTGACTCAACACCAGTTGCAACACTTTTGTATAAATCTTCAAATACAGGTTTGGTAGCGTCACGGAATTTTTTCCACCAATCCAAAGCACCGCGTTGTGCTGTAGTTGAGCAATTGGCATACATCCAGTCCATACCATTTTCAGCTACCAATGGCATTAACGACTGGGTAAGCTCTTCAACGGTTTCGTTAAATGCTTCTGATGGCGAGTGGCCATTGGCACGCAATACATCATACTGTGCCGAGAAAACACCCTGGATACAGCCCATTAATGTACCGCGTTCGCCGGTTAAATCGCTGAATACTTCTTTCTTGAAATCAGTTTCAAACAAATAACCGCTGCCTACTGCAATACCTAAAGCAATAACTCTGTCTTTAGCTTTGCCTGTAGCGTCCTGGAAAATTGCAAAGCTTGAGTTTAAGCCGCGGCCCTGTAAAAACATACGGCGCAATGAAGTACCCGAACCTTTAGGGGCAACCAAAAATACGTCAACATCAGCCGGAGGGATAATGCCTGTTTGCTCTTTAAAAGTGATACCGAAACCGTGTGAAAAATATAAAGCTTTGCCTGGAGTTAAATGTTTTTTAACGGTTGGCCATAAAGCAATCTGTGCAGCATCGCTTAATAAATAGCAGATCACGGTTCCTCTTTCAAGGGCTTCTTCAATTTCAAAAAGGGTTACTCCGGGTACAAAGCCATCGTTAACAGCTTTATCCCATGTTTTTGTGCCCTTGCGCTGACCAACAATTACGTTTATGCCATTGTCTTTTTGATTAAGCGCCTGACCAGGACCCTGAACGCCATAGCCAATTACTGCTACAACTTCGTTTTTTAATACTTCCTGTGCCTTTGATAAAGGGAACTCTTCGCGGGTTACTACGTTTTCCTCTGTTCCGCCGAAATTTAATTTTGCCATCTTATTTGGTTTTGATTACACCGGTTTTGTTATTGATTACACCGATGCTTTGTTTGTTTTTATTTATTGGTTTTATGTATGTTATACCTGTCGTAGAGACGCGATGCATCGCGTCTCTCTACCCATTTCTATTTTTTTGTTATGATTACTATGCCGGTTGCCCAGCCCATTTTTGTTAATATGATATCGTCACGGCTATCAAGATCGGCAATCAGCTGGGTTGCTTTTTCAGCATGACCCGTTGGCCAGTTTTGCTGGGGCAGCATATCATCAATAACATATATACCACCTTTTTCGACCATATCAAGTACTTCATCAAGCAACAAATATTTACCGGGCCAGGTATCAGCAAAAATAAAGCTGAACTTTTTGCCCGCATTTTGTTTTATCCATTCGCCGCCATCGGTACATATTAACCTTAAACGCTTGTCAACCCCAAGATTTTCTTTGGCGATGTTTAAAAACGTTTCATCATTATCAATTGATATTAATGTCGATTTTTCATCCATCCCATCCAATATCCAGGTGGTAGATAAGCCTGTGCCAGTGCCCAGCTCCAAAAACTTACCGCCGGGTTTTGTTGCCGCCAGCGTTTTAAGCAAAGAACAGGTCAACACCTCCGAAGGCATGGTAAAACCATTAGCCTCGGTAGCCTTTTTTATAGCGTTATAAGCTAATGGATATTGTTGTCTTTCCTCTATCATTTTGAGCGGAAAGCTAAAAGCACAAAGCTTAAAGCTTTTTTTTCGGACGATTTACTTATTTTAAACTAACTATTGTTTTACGCTTTTCGCTATCTGCTTTGTGCTTTCTGCCTTCGGCTTTGTGCTTTAAGCTTTCTGCTTTCTGCTTTCTGCTTTAAGCTTTCTGCTTTCTGCTTTAAGCCTTACATTGAGAACACCTTTTGCCCCTGGTTCAAATATTCGTTTTCTATAACATCTTCGCCGGGTTCCAGTCTTTCAAACTCGCGCAATTTGCTGTTGAAGCCTTCGCTGTCTTTAATGATGGCTACCCTTGCGCTGCGTACAAACTCAATCAGGCCATAAGGCTGTAAAATACTGATGAGGTTGTCGGTTTCCTCGCGGTGTCCCGTGGTTTCAAATACGGTGTAGTCCTTGCGGATCACCACAGCACGGGCGCCGTTCTCGCGCAGCAAGCGTTCAACGCTTACCTTTTCGGCGATAACATCAGTTGATACCTTATACAGCGCCAGTTCCTGCCATATCACGTCGGCATTGGTATGATAATAAGCTTTTAAAACCTCTACCTGCTTTTCTATCTGGCGGCAAAGTTTACGCACCACGTCCTCCGATTCGGTGATCACAATATTAAAACGGTGAATGCTTTCGATCTCCGACGGAGAAGTATTCAGGCTATCGATATTGATCTTACGGCGTGTAAATATGATCGCTATCCGGCTTAGTAAACCTATCTGGTTTTCAGTATAAACCGTGATGTTAAACTCCTGTTTCTCTATATCCTGGTTGCTCATTTTAATTTTCTTTTTAAAGCCATTTATGTCTTAACTGCCTTTTTGCCTCACCCTGCTTCTTTGCCTCACCTAAATCCTCTCCAAAGGAGAGGACTTTAACTGCGCTCTTTTTTAGAACCCTCTCCTTTGGAGAGGGCAGGGTGAGGCCTACTTCAGCCTGATCTCACTAACGCTGCATCCCTGCGGTACCATCGGGAATACATTGTTTTCCCTGGTAACATTTACTTCCAAAAGGAAGGCGCCTTTTGTCTCCATCATTTGTTTTAGTGCTGACGGAAGGTCGGCCCTGTCGGATATTGATTTACCGGCGATGCCATAAGCTGCGGCAACGGCCACAAAATTTGGGCTTTCAATATCCACAAACGAATAGCGGCGGTCGTTAAACAATTCCTGCCACTGGCGTACCATACCCAGGAAATGGTTGTTTAGGATGATGATCTTTATATCCACCTTGCTTTGCATCACGGTGCCTAATTCCTGAAGCGTCATCTGGAAACCGCCGTCGCCTATTATAGCTACAACATCGCGTTCCGGCGTGCCAAACTTGGCCCCGATGGCGGCAGGCAGGGCAAAACCCATCGTACCCAAACCACCGCTGGTAACATTGCTGCGGGTTTTATTTAATTTGGCATAGCGGCAGGTTACCATCTGGTGCTGACCAACATCGGTAACAATAACGGCTTCGCCTTTTGTTAATTCGTTCAGTTGCTTAATCACTTCACCCATGGTCATTTCCGGCGTTTCCGGGTTTAATTCAGTATGGATAACAGCATCATATTCCTTTTGTGTATAATCATTGAACAAGTTAACCCATTCAGTATGTTTTTTATCCTCAACCAATGCGGTAAGCAATGGCAATGTTTCTTTACAATCACCCCAAACCGGAACAGTTGTTTTTACATTTTTATCAATTTCGGCAGGATCAATATCCAGGTGGATCACCTTGGCCTGTTTGGCGTACTTATCAAGACGACCGGTTACGCGGTCATCAAAGCGCATGCCGATGGCTATCAGCACATCGCACTCATTGGTAAGCACATTGGGGCCGTAATTACCGTGCATACCCAGCATACCCACATTTTGCGGATGATCAGTAGGGATAGCGCCTGCGCCTAAAACTGTCCATGCAGCAGGGATACCGCTTTTCTCAACAAATGTTTTAAATTCCTGCTCGGCACTGCCTAAAATAACACCCTGACCCCAAATAATAAATGGCTTTTTGGCATTGTTGATGAGTTCAGCAGCTTCCTGAATATATTGCTGGCGTACAATCGGCTTAGGCCGGTAACTCCGTATATGGTTACACGGGGTATAGCCCTGATAGTTAAATTTCTGGATCTGCGCGTTTTTGGTGATATCAATAAGCACCGGACCGGGCCTGCCGCTTTTAGCGATATAAAAAGCCTTGGCGATAACCTCGGGTATTTCGGTAGCATCGGTAACCTGGTAGTTCCATTTGGTTACCGGGGTAGTGATATTGATGACATCAGTCTCCTGGAAGGCGTCGGTACCTAAAAGGTGTGCGAAAACCTGTCCTGTGATACATACCAGCGGGGTGCTGTCTATCTGCGCATCGGCCAGGCCGGTAACCAGATTGGTCGCACCGGGACCGCTGGTAGCAAACACCACGCCCACCTTGCCGGAGGTACGTGCATAACCCTGCCCTGCATGGATACCGCCCTGTTCGTGGCGGACCAGGATATGGTTCAATCTATCAGCATAATCATACAAAGCATCATAAATGGGCATAATTGCGCCACCCGGATAGCCAAAAATGGTATCTACACCCTCAATGATCAAGGCATCTAACAACGCCTGTGATCCTGATAACTCAACTGCTTGTGATTTCGCCGATTGTTCTGCGATTTCACCGATTGTTTGTGTTTCCACTGTGTTTATTTTTTTATGATGATTTCACCGATTTTTATGTGATTTCACCGATTTGTATTAGTCATTTGTCATTCTTCCACTTGTCATTGCGAGGCACGAAGCAATCGCGAACTTTGCAATCGGTCAGGCATAGTTCGCGATTGCCGCGCTACGCTCGCAATGACAAATTTGTGTTAAAACTCATCAGTAACGCAGCCTTCTGCGGCTGTGCTGACAGTTTTTGCGTATTTAAACAAAAGTCCGTTTTTTGCTTTTAACGCCGGCTGCACCCATTTGACTCGGCGTGCCGCGATCTCGGCTTCCGAAACTTTCAGTGTCATGGTACGGTTAATGGCGTCAATCTCAATGATGTCGTTATCATTTACCAAAGCTATTAAACCGCCGTCATACGCTTCGGGGGTGATGTGACCAACCACGAAACCATGCGTGCCGCCGCTGAAACGGCCATCGGTAATTAATGCTACCGAAGCGCCCAGGCCCGCGCCAAATATAGCGCCTGTAGGTTTCAGCATTTCGGGCATACCCGGTGCGCCTTTGGGGCCGATGTTACGGATCACCACTACGTCGCCCGCCTTAACAAGGCCGCTCTGGATGCCGTGGATCAGTTCAAACTCACCATCAAAAACCCGTGCAGGGCCTTCAAAGCTGGTGCCTTCTTTACCTGTAATTTTGGCAACGCTGCCACCTTCGGCCAAATTGCCGTATAATATCTGTAAGTGACCGGTCGCCTTTATAGGCTTTTCGGCCGGGCGGATCACTGTTTGTGTTTCAAAATCAATTTCGGGCACATCGGCCATGTTTTCGGCAATAGTTTTACCGGTTACGGTTAAACAATCGCCATTTAGCCAGCCTTTTTTAAGCAGGTATTTCATTACCGCCGGTACGCCGCCTATTTTGTGCAGGTCCTCCATCATGTATTTTCCGCTTGGTTTCATATCGGCCAGTACGGGGATGCGGTTGCTTATTTCCTGAAAATCATCCTGCGTTAATTTTACGCCGATGCTTTTTGCTATCGCGATGAGGTGTAACACCGCATTGGTCGATCCGCCTAAAACCATCACCACGGTAATAGCGTTTTCAAATGCCGCGCGGGTCATGATGTCGGATGGTTTAATATCTTTCTCCAGCAATAGTTTTATTGCCTTGCCGGCTGCCAAACACTCTGCATTTTTCTCGGGACTTAAAGCCGGGTTTGATGAAGAATAAGGCAAGCTCATACCCAAAGCCTCGATAGCCGAAGCCATGGTATTGGCCGTATAAATACCGCCGCAGGCGCCCGCACCCGGACAAGCATGTTTTACCACGCCCATAAAATCCTCGGGGGTAATATTACCGGCTATCTTTTGGCCCAGGGCCTCAAATGCCGATACAATGTTTAAATCTTCACCTTTATAATGACCTGGTTTAATGGTACCGCCATACACCATAATGGCCGGCCTGTTGAGCCTGCCCATGGCTATAACCGATCCCGGCATGTTTTTATCGCAGCCCGGAAGCGCGATCAACCCATCATAATACTGTGCGCCGCAAACCGCTTCAATAGAATCGGCAATAACATCGCGGCTAACCAGGGAATAACGCATACCGTCGGTGCCCATGCTCATGCCGTCGCTAACGCCAATGGTATGAAATATAAGGCCTACCAGGTTTTCGGCCCAAATGCCCTCTTTAACTATAGCTGCCAGTCCGTTAAGGTGCATGTTGCAGGTATTGCCGTCATAACCCATGCTGACCACGCCAACCTGCGCTTTTTTCATATCCTCATCGGTTAAACCAATACCATAAAGCATTGCCTGGGCCGCCGGTTGGGTTGGGTCCTGGGTTAATGTTTTGCTGTAATGATTTAATTCTGTCGCTGCTGTCGTTTCGTTTGGTGCGCTCATGTTTTAGTATGCTGTAACCAGCTGTTTGTATAAAAATTTTATTAATTATGGCATTTAGCCAGGTTTCATAATTTGATATCCGTAAGGTAGATATAGCGGCAAGTATTAGCAAGGATTAAAAAAGATTTATTCAATTAGTATTTAATTTGGCTATTTGCTATAAGCCCAATACAAAGTGTTGTTAAAATAACATACAAAGATACAAAATATTTAACAATTTATACCAAAGTTCAAAACGGTATTCGGTACGTTTTTTATGCATGCATAGTAAAGGGGGCTGAATTCTTCCTGAAATGGGGGGAAGGATGTGCGGATGTGCGGATTTTTGATGTGCGGATGTGGGGGTATTGAACGCTGTAGGGGCAACCCTCGTGGTTGCCCTTGCCGGTTAACCATGGGGAAAATCCCTCGTGGTTGCCCTTGCCGGTTAACCATGGGGAAAATGCGTGTTTACAGCAAATATGGCCAGGCGTTGTCAAGGTGGAAAATATCATCCGGGGACGACCACAAGGGGCGCCCTTACGAAGGGAACACAAACGTACCGATATGCTAAAATGACGTATAATGCTGCTTTGCAAATCCCCGCTTCAAAAGCACTCCCTATTGTTGGAGACAAACCAACAACGACGGGAATTAAATATTTTAGTAAGTTTACCCCTGACAAGCCCTTTTCGATCCTTGTTTATCCTGCAAAAAATCGTTATATTTGATTCTATCCCAAATACTTTAACGCCCTCTTTTTTTCACCACAAAAAATTATTTCCGGGATTTTTTCGTCTTTTTTTATCGTCGCTCTTTGATATTTTTTATATTTATCTGATTAACAACTGCTTAGTTAATACATTATTGGTTTTTGCCTGGCAGGCAAAACGTGTTTAGCCTTCAGATATGAGTTTTTTATCACGCCCTAAACGCATTTAGCCTTCAGATTCAGAATTTTTCTCACGCCCTAAATGCATTTAGCCTTCAGATTCAGAATTTTTATCACACCCAAAACAGGTTTAGCCTGCGCGGTTTTTTAATTTCTCACGCCCTAAACGGGTTTGGCCTGCGGGAAGGTGTCCGATATGTTAAAATGAGGTACGCTGCAGGCGCGGGTATTCCCGATTCAGAAACAGTCCAACTGTCTGAATCAGAATTTACAGAATTAGTGAATTTACAGAATTTTTTTGCCGCATCCTGCTAATTCTAAAATTCTGATTGAGACGAAAATCTCCCCCAAACAAAAAATCCCCGGCCGATGAGCCAGGGATCTTTAAATTTCAAATAATGGGTGCAGCAGTTATTTCTCAATAATACCTTCGGCTAAAATAATAACCTTATTGTTTGAGGCTTCAACAACGCCGCCTTTTATAAAATAAACTTCGTCTTTTACCGAAGCGCCGTTGCGTACGGTCACCTTGCCATCCTCTAAAGTAGAGATGATAGGCGCGTGGTGATTTAAGATCTCAAAAAATCCAAGTGTACCTGGAAGGGTTACCGAAGTAGCCTCGCCTTCGTAAACTGTTTTATCGGGTGTAAGGATTTCTAATGTCATTGCTTTTTAGATATGAGATATGAGATATGAGATATGAGACGGTTTTGCCTCTTACTCAGATTTCAGATCCCGGTTAAATATGAGATATGAGATGCGAGATATCAGACAGGATTGCCTCTTTTATCTCAAATCTCATATCTCACATCCCAAATCTAACTATTAGCTTCCGCTAATAGTTTCTTGCCTTTTTCTATCGCTTCTTCAATGCTGCCTACAAGGTTGAATGCTGCTTCGGGATATTCATCCACTTCACCATCCATAATCATGTTAAAGCCTTTAATGGTTTCTTTAATATCAACCAATACGCCTTTTAAGCCGGTAAACTGCTCGGCAACGTGGAATGGCTGTGATAAGAAACGTTGTACACGGCGTGCACGCGATACCACTAATTTATCTTCTTCAGATAGTTCGTCCATACCAAGGATGGCGATAATATCCTGTAACTCTTTGTAACGTTGTAATGTTTCTTTTACGCGCTGTGCTGTATTGTAATGCTCATCGCCTAAAATAGCAGGGCTAAGGATACGTGATGTTGAATCCAGGGGGTCCACAGCAGGATAAATACCAAGCTCTGCAATTTTACGTGATAATACTGTTGTAGCATCTAAGTGGGCGAAGGTTGTTGCCGGCGCCGGGTCAGTCAAGTCATCCGCAGGTACATATACCGCCTGAACGGAGGTAATTGAACCGCGTTTGGTTGAAGTAATCCGTTCCTGCATGGTACCCATTTCAGTTGCCAGTGTTGGCTGGTAACCTACTGCCGATGGCATACGACCAAGCAAAGCCGATACTTCGGAACCTGCCTGGGTAAAGCGGAAGATGTTATCGATAAAGAATAATATATCACGGCCCTTGCCTTCAGCATCACCGTCGCGGAAATATTCAGCGATGGTTAATCCTGAAAGCGCCACACGTGCACGTGCACCGGGAGGCTCGTTCATCTGTCCGAATACGAAGGTAGCTTTTGAATCTTTTAATGCTTCAGGGTCAACTTTGGATAAATCCCAGCCGCCTGATTCCATTGAATGCATAAATTCATCGCCATATTTAATAATGCCCGATTCAAGCATTTCGCGCAGCAGGTCATTTCCCTCACGGGTACGTTCACCCACACCGGCAAATACTGATAAACCTGAATATGCTTTCGCGATATTGTTGATAAGCTCCTGGATCAATACCGTTTTACCAACACCGGCGCCACCGAACAGCCCGATTTTACCACCCTTGCTGTAAGGCTCTAACAAGTCGATAACTTTAATGCCTGTAAAAAGTACTTCAGTTTCGGTTGAAAGATCCTCAAACCTTGGCGGATTATTGTGGATAGGGCGGCCTGTGCTTTTATCAAGGTTCACAATACCGTCGATGGCATCACCAACCACATTAAATACACGACCTTTGATATTGTCGCCAACCGGCATTTTTATGGCCGATTCCAGGTCAACAACATCCATGCCGCGAAGCAGTCCGTCGGTTGAGTCCATGGCAATCGCGCGAACGCGATCTTCGCCCAAATGCTGTTGAACTTCTAAAATAACCTTTTGGCCATTTTGTTTAGTGATCTCTAATGCGTCGTAAATTTTAGGAAGGTGGGCATTGGCGAAGCTTACGTCAACTACCGGACCGATGATCCTTGATATTTTTCCAATGTTTGGCATATTATAACCTGGTATTTTAATGTATTTACAATGAAACAAGAGGGATTATGAAAGCACCTGCTATTTCGCGGCGCAAAGTTAAGATTTATAAGCAAATATTAAAATAGGAGAATAAGATTTTTTAGTGGGCAGTTTTCAGTGGGCAGTTGGCGGTTTAGTTTGCAGTAGGGCAGTGCGCAGTTTGCAGCAGAAAAGAGGAGTTTGTGTTTTGCAGTTGAAAAATGGCGCAAAGCAAACTGCCAACTGAAAACTGCCAACTGCCCTACTGCCAACTCAGCACAATTTTCCCGATATGCTTGCTGCTTTCCATTAAATCATGGGCTTCGTATGCATATTTTGCATCGAATACCGAATTGATCACTGGTTTTATTTTGCCCGAGGCCAGCAGTGGCCAGATGGTTTCTTCGAGGTGAAAAGCTATGTCGGATTTAAAAACCGTGTCCCTGGCCCGAAGGGTTGAGCCGGTTATGGTCAGCCGTTTGCGCATTACCAGGGAAAGATCAACCTGCACGTCCTTTCCGTTCATGGTATTGATCATTACCAGGCGGCCCTCTTCAGCCAGCGACCGGATGTTGCCGGGCGTATAATCGCCGCCTATCATATCCAAAATTACATCAACACCTTTTCCATTGGTGATTTGCTGAATAACTTCTGCAAAGTTTTCGGTTTTATAATTAATGGCTTTTACCGCGCCCAGCTCTTCGCAAAAGCGGCATTTTTCATCAGAACCAGCCGTTACGTAAGCAGCATGACCTAAAGCAGTGGCCATTTGTATAGCCGCAACCCCTATCCCGCTTGAGCCGCCGTGCACCAGCAGGCTCTCGCCATATTTCAAAGCACCCCGGTCGAATACATTGCTCCAAACAGTGAAAAAAGTTTCGGGCAAAGCAGCAGCTTCAGTAAATGAAAGGTTATGGGGGATGGGCAGGCATTGTCCTTCGGGAACACTGCAAAATTCGGCATAGCCGCCGCCGCTTACCAGGGCGCAAACTTTGTCGCCAATATGCCAGCGGCTTACCTGTTCGCCTTTTTGTACTACAGTACCCGCAATTTCCAATCCCGGAATATCTGGCGAGGCACCAGGAGGTGGGGGATAGCTGCCTTTGCGCTGGGCAACATCAGGCCGGTTAACACCGGCCGCTTCCACTTTTACCAGTACTTCGTCGGCCGAATATGCAGGTACCGGCCTTTCGGCTATCTGCAAAACTTCCGGGCCGCCGGGGCGGGTGATGATTATTGCTTTCATAAGGCTAATATATCTGCAATATCAACTTTTACAAAGACTAAATGTTTGCTGCAAAAAAAGAAATTTAAAATTGACTTTGTAATTATAGTGCGCTTCTTAAACATTCATTTATTTATCATTTCTTTGCAGAAAAAACTATTTATGTCATTACAACCAGGCTCACCAGCACCACAATTCACTTTAATATCAACCGAAAAAAAACCGGTTTCATTATCCGATTTTAAAGGCAAAAAAGTTGTCCTTCACTTTTTCCCGATGGCTTTTACAGGCGTTTGCACCACCCAATTGTGTACCATGCGCGATAATTTTGGCTATTATGATGGTTTAAATGCTACCATTTTAGCCATCAGTGTTGATTCGCCTTTTTCATTGGCTAAGTTTAAAGAAGAAAACAATTACCAGTTTGAATTGCTTTCCGATTTTAACAAAGAAGTTTCCGCAGCCTACGGCGCTCTTTATGAAGAATTTGTATTGGGGCTTAAAGGTGTATCAAAACGTGCTGCTTTTGTTATTGATGAAGAGCAAAATATCATCTACGCCGAAGTGCTTGAAAAGGCAAGTGACCTGCCTGATTTTGCTGCAATTGCAGAGGCCGTAAAGTAATTTTGAAAAATATTATAGCAGATTGAAAAGAAAATCCTATTTTTGCAGTCCCGTTTGAAAAACCATCCGGGAAATGCACTTGTACCTGCCTGCCGGCAGGCAGGCAGGGCTCAATTGGATAGAGCACCTGACTACGGA
>JBIOHE010000013.1:0-26446 GCA_044448725.1 Sphingobacteriales bacterium
GTAGGGTAATTACCGTGATCTCGGGCCAGATGCCTATCCTGCCCTTAAATCCTAAAAATCCGAATCCCCTGTTGACGTACAAATATTTGCCGTTTTTTTCATATAGCCCGGCCCATTGGGGATAAATATATTTCGCCGGGCTCCATTGCCAGCCAAAAAGTTCAATGCCAAACTGCATCCCGTGGGTATGGCCTGCAAGCGTCAGATGTATATGTTTGCTGTGGATAAGAGTTTTGGCCTCCCAATGTGAAGGATCATGCGACATAAGGATCTTAAATTCCTTATCCGGGATTTTGACGGTCGCTTTAACCAGGCTGCCGTATTTGTGGAAGCGTCCCTTACCCCAATTTTCGACGCCTATCAGCGCAATAGACTGCCCGTCTTTCTTTATTTCTACGGACTGATTAAGTAATAGTTTGAAGCCAATTTCTTTTTGAATCTCCTTTAAGCGGACCATATTCGCCACTTTATCTGCCGTGCTTTTCCATTTGGTGTAATCGCCATAGTCGTGATTGCCAAAAACGGAAAATTTCCCAAACGGTGCTTCCAGTTTTTTAAAAGAGCTGATCCAGGGATTCATTTCAGATGCGTAGTTGTTTATCAAATCACCGGTGAAAAGCAGGAGGTCGCTTTTTTGTTTATTTACAAGGTCAATTCCCTTTTCAACGCCTTTTTTACTGGTAAAGCTGCCTGCGTGAATATCGGATAATTGAGTGACGGTAAACCCGTCAAATGCGTCCGGCAGATCTTTAAACTTTAAAGTAAGCCTGTGTACTTTGTATTTGTGGCCCCCGCCCGTCATTCCATATAATAAGGCCAAAAAAGGAAATGCAGCAACCCCCAGGGCAAGTTCGCTAACCCAGATGTGACGGTGCTGAAAATGGGTGAAAATCCGGCTGATGTCTTCAAATAGTAAAACCGGCAATGCGGCAATTTTCGGAACAAGAGAAAGCAACAAAAGGCCCATCAGCAGACCAGTCAGCTTTGGACTTTTCCTTGCCTTATTGGTTAACGCAAAGTACAGAACGCCAAAGCCCACTAATAAATCAATTATCCAATAGCCGCATAAAATAAAATTTACATTGGTAAGCGTTTCAACCGCCTGAAAGAAATATAAGTCGGCGCCTATCCAGATAAGAATAATATAGGGGATTCTTTTTTTCATCTATAAATTTCCCGGAATTTAAGACTTTTGAACCTGATATTCTTCTTAAATCGTCAAAAAAATGGTCCGGCAATTGTACCACGGGAGATTATAACAGGCGGGGCCGGCAAAGGTTTGTTTTTTGTGTTCTGAGTTTGATTTTGTCAAATTGAAATTTATGTTGATTGATTTGAATCCAATCATTACTTTTAGCCAATAACCAAAATCATGAAACAAACACTGTTTACCTTCGTCCTTTTATTTTGCTGCCTGTTTACTTTTGCCCAGTCTTTTGAAGGCGAAATTGTTTATCAGAATACCTATAAGAGCAAATTGCCCAATGTGACTGACCAGCAGTTTTTATCAATGATGGGCGGCGTTCAAAACTATTATATGAAAGGCGGCGACTACAAATCTGAAACAAACGGAACCTTTGTACTGTGGCAACTGTTTATCAATGCCGGTAACAAACTGTATAGTAAGCTTGCAAATTCTGAGGCTGTTCTTTGGAATGACGTTACCGTTAACCCCGATTCGGTGATCAGTTCCGAACTGCACCCGGGCGCAGCTGTGGTTTTAGGATATACCTGTGACGAACTGGTACTGAACTGCAAAAGCGGTGTACAGAAATATTATTTTAGCTCAAAACTCCCGGTTGACAGTAAACTTTATGCTAATCACCTGTATGGTAACTGGTATATATTTCTTACAAAGGCGAACGCCATGCCTTTAAAAATGATCATTGACAACGCGCAGCTTACATTGGAAAGCATAGCCACAGAGGTTAAACCCATGAAGCTGGACCCATCATTATTTTTGTTGCCGGCCGGGGTGCAGACGGCGAAAAGCCCGTATTAAGTACAAGTGGGCAAAGCTTTATTCCCAGTGCCTTACCTTAAAGGCTTTGCCATCGAGTACCACGCCATTTTCGCCATCATTGCCAACCAGTTTAATGCTCATTTTGCGCGTCTGGCTACCGGTATTTGAAGCAGCGCCGAGTTGCGTGGTACTTCTGCTGCCGGGGGTTATGAAAGCGGTAGTTTTTTTGTTTACATGCAATACAATCACGTTTCCCTGTATGCTGTATGTACCCCGCTCGCTGCCGCGCACACTTGTTCCGCTGCCGCCGTTAACGCCCTGATGCAGAAAACTGCCATCCTTGTTGAAGTCCCACTTTTCCAGCGATCCGTTTACCATTGCGTAATATAGTCGGTTTACGCTGAACGTTGTATCCCGGAGGCTGGCGCCATAAGCGCTGTAACTTAAAAAAGCTATGAGCGAAATTGTTAATACTTTTAAAGCTCTCATAATAATAAGAAATTGGTTTTTGATAAGATAGGATAATGTTACCATTATTTGTAAGACATTAAAATGATTAAAATCAGATTTTACTATTTATCAAATACGGTTGTCATAAAAAACAGCTAATGTGGGTAGTGATAACGCAAGGAATAAACGGTAATAATGCTTCGTTCCGATTTGTAAACAATCCTGTGTTCCTGGTTTATTCGCCTTGACCAATGTCCGGAAAGATTATGTTTCAATGGTTCAGGTTTGCCAATGCCTTTGAAAGGGTCATTCTGTATAGTTTGCAGTAATTGGCGAATGGCTTCAATATATTGGTATTGCCGCTTTTTTTCCAATATTCTAAATCCGCCAAAGCTTCGGAGGTGAATTCTATGGCTTCCATATATCATCCAGACGAAGCGTTGTTACCTCACCCTTTTGGCCTTGTTCGATAGACTTTTTTAAATATTCAGCATTGGCCGTGGAGGACAATAAATAAGTTGTATCGTCAGCAGCATCATTTGCCTTATAGTCCACGTGCAGGGCATCAAGAAAAATTCTGATAGCTGTTTCCTGGTCAGAGGAAACAGGACTGATAGTTAGTGTTGTCATAAATTCAAATATACTTCCTTTTTATTTTTTTATCAACTATTTAAATCGTTTCAATTGTAATTCATCCCGTCCTGACAAATGACGCCAAACTACATCCACCATCATTTAAAATTCCTCCCCTTCGGAAATATTTCTTTTTGCGCCATATCATGTACCGGTATTTTCTTGTTTCCCAATGGAGAAGGACCGGTTTTTTCATCAGCTCGGGACAGCGTCAGCACAGGCTGATTTTCATTTTCGGTCAGGGTAAGACCGCGTAAAAACTTTGAAAGATCGTAACAGCGTTTGGCGATAACATGCACCACTTCGCCTTCGCGCTGCAGCTTGCCTTCCACCATCAGCAGTCTTGATTGCAGAATTTCTTTCCGGTATTTGTCGAACAGGTTTTGGAAAACTACGAGGTTCGTTGTGCCGGTTTCGTCCTCTATCGTGATGAAGCAGATGCCTTTTGCTGTTCCGGGCCTTTGCCTTACCAGTACCAGGCCGGCAACTTTAACCGCTTCACCATCTTTAACCGCGCTTAATTCTGCCGTTGGCCGGATATGCAGCAGGTGCAACTTTTCACGTACAAAGCTAACCGGGTGGGCTTTTAAGGATAAGGAAGTAGCTGCATAATCCTGCACCACATGTTCAGATGCCGTCATTAAGGGCAGTACCACCTGGGTTTCGGTGACGCTTTCTGAGGGCTGGCCGGCAAAAAGAGCGATGGGGCTGTCGGCTAATGCAGATACTTCCCAAAGCGCCTGCCGGCGGTCGAACCCGAGGGAGCGGAAGGCATCAGCATCGGCCAGTTTTTCCAGGGCGGCCAAAGGTACGCCGGCATCCAGAAGGGCAGAAATACTGGTGTATCGTTTAGACCGGGCGGTTACCAGCGCCTCAATATCTTCCTCCCGCATCCCTTTCACTTGTCTGAACCCAAGCCGGACAGCATGGTATTTACCCGATTTTTCTTCCATCAGATTATCCCATCCCGAAAAATTGACATCAACCTCCCGTACCTCAACGCCATGTTTCCGGGCGTCTATCACCAGTTGAGCAGGCTGGTAAAAACCCATCGGCAGGCTGTTGAGTATGGCTGTGGCAAACACATCCGGGTAATAGCATTTGAGCCAGCAGGATACATACACCAGCAGGGCGAAACTGGCAGCATGGCTTTCGGGGAAACCGTAACTGCCGAAACCTTCCAGTTGTTTAAAAACACGCTCCGCAAATTCACGCTTATAGCCATTCGCGATCATACCATTCACCAGTTTTGTTTTATGCTGACTCACCAGTCCTTTTGCTTTAAAAGTGGCCATACTGCGGCGTAGCTGGTCGGCCTCGGCAGGGGTAAAGCCTGCCGCCACAATGGCTATTTCCATCGCCTGCTCCTGAAACAGCGGGACACCAAGGGTACGGCCCAAAATTTCTTCCAGTTCTTTGGAGGGATATTCAACTGGCTCCTCACCGTTGCGGCGGCGCAGGTAGGGGTGCACCATATCGCCCTGTATGGGGCCCGGCCGCACTATCGCCACTTCGATCACCAGATCGTAAAAACATTTTGGTTTAAGGCGCGGCAGCATCGACATCTGCGCACGGCTCTCTATCTGGAAAACACCCACGGTATCAGCATGGCTCACCATTTCATAAACCGCCGGGTCATCCTGCGGGACATTAGCCAGCGTTAAATGGAGGTCGTAATGTTTTTTTGCAAGGTCGAACGCTTTGCGGATACAGGTAAGCATCCCAAGCGCCAGCACGTCAACCTTTAAAAAGCCGAGCGCATCAATGTCATCCTTATTCCATTCAATGCAGGTACGGTCCTCCATGCGTGCATTCATAATGGGGCACAGGTCCGAAAGCTTGCCGCGGGTAATCACAAAGCCGCCCGTATGCTGCCCCAGCTGGCGCGGAAAGCCCATCAGCTGCCCGGTGAGTTCCAGTACTTTCAGCAGGTGAGGATCATCCCCGTTCAGGCCCTGCTCCGTGAGCAGTTTACCATCAAACCAATCGTCGGAATAGCGCCAGATGGAACCGGAGAGCCGGCTAATAGTGTCAACCGACAAGCCCATGGCCTTTCCCACATCGCGGATAGCGCCCTTTTGCCGTTCCTGTGTAACCGTGGCTACGATGGCCGCGCGGTCGCGGCCATATTTTTCGTAGATATACTGGATCACTTCTTCCCGGCGTTCATGCTCAAAATCCACATCAATATCCGGCGGTTCATCGCGGGCATCCGACATAAACCGCGCAAACAGCAGTTTAAACTTGGTGGGATCGACCGAGGTGATACCCAGACAATAACAAACCACCGAATTGGCCGCCGACCCGCGGCCCTGGCACAGGATGTCCTTACTCCGGGCAAAGCGCACAAAATCATGCACCGTCAGAAAATAGCTGGCCAAATCCTTCTTTTTCATAAACGCCAGTTCCTCATCAATCTGCGCTTTGATTTTTTCGGGGATAGCATCTCCAAACTGTTCACGGGCGCCCTCCCAGGTAAGGAAAGTGAGTTCTTGCATCGGTGTGCGGCCGGCGGCAGTTAGTTCTTCGGGATAAACATATTTCAGCGTATCAAGCGAGAATTGGCAGGCTCCGGCAATTTCCTGCGTATGCTCAAGCGCTTCAGGGTACTGCCGGAACAGGCGCTGCATTTCTTCAATTGGTTTCAGGTGTCTTTCTGCATTTTGATGCAGCCGGAAACCAGCGGTATGGATGGTGCATTTCTCGCGCACACAGGTTAAAATGTCCTGTAGCTGGCGGCGGTCCGGGTGATGGTAATGCACATCGTTTGTTGCCGCCATCGGGATATTCAGCTTTGCCGAGAGCTGCGCAAGGCGGAAAAGTTTTTTGGCGTCCTCGCCCTGGTAGGAGCGGGTAGCCGCCAGATAAAGATCATCCCCCAGAGCTTCCCGGTATTCTTTTAATACTGCCGGAAAGGCGGCTTCAAACTCAAATGTTTCAGTCAGTGCAGCAGGAGGGACGGCGATAAATTTGATACCCTTACTATACGCATAAACATCAGCCTTATACAAATTACACTCGCCTTTTTCTGCACGCAGGTTGCCGATGGTGAGTAAACCCGAAAGCCTGCTGTAAGCTTCCTGGTCTGTAGGATAAGCCAGCAAACTGGGGCCATCCAGCAGGTCGAGGCGGCAGGCCGGGATAATACGGATCCCTTGTTCCTTTGCAGCGACATGTCCGCGTACAATCCCAGCAAAACTGTTCCGGTCGGTAATGGCGATGGCGGTATAACCCAATGCAACGGCCTGTTCCACCAGTTCCTCCGGGTGCGAACCGCCCCGCAGAAAAGTGAAATTGCTGGTGATTTGTAATTCGGTGTAGCCGGGCATTGTTTTTGCTAATTATATTAGCAAATATAGGAAGGGTATTGGGATGAATCAAGGGGTTGTCCGAAAAAATCGGACAGCTGAAAAAGTTAAAATAGAGGGAAATGAAACTGTGAAGAATTGTCACGGTTTGAAGATGCAGGAAATAAAACCGGTACAATTTGTAACGGTTTGAAGATGCAGGCTTCTGACGGTAAAAATCAGACCATTTGAAAAAAGACCGCAATTTTAATAAATGGAAGGCCGGAATTAGTTTCTGCCTTTTTTGTTGACACCGCACGTCCGTTCAATCGTTTCGTTTGAATGCCAGCAATTTAAGTGTCCCGATTTAAATGTTGTTAACAACCATCATAACTTCAATATCAATGCCCCCGCTTTCGGACTTATCCTGAAAATCACACCACTACCCGGTTTCGAAAAAGAACCCTGCACTGCGGTTAACGCGTAATTAATTCCCTCAAACTGTGCATTTACCTTGTTTGCAGTGATCTCTTGAAAAGGTAATTTTACATTATCGCCGTTATTGAGGTCCAAAAACCAGTTAAAGGCATCTTTACCTGTAACGGTAATTTTAATTTGCCTGTCATCCAATTCCATTTTCAATATGGCATCAAATGAGGTAAGCGGCCATGAAATGCGCAGTTTTCCTGGTGCTGAATCATCCACTGCGGGGTCTTTCCCTTCCAGTAATATTTCTTTGCCGTCTTTTATCGCTTTAAACCGCAGGCCGGCAATTTTGCCTTTTGAACTCCAGATATAGCCATCAACAACCGGCGGTGTAAAAAATGTACATTCGTTCGAGGTGGCTTTCTTAGTCTCATAAACTGACGGAAATTTTTCGTCAAACAAGTGAATATCCCTGAATCTTAAGTTGTTGTTTTCCCAGAGTAAATTGGCCCGGTAAAAACGACTGTCAAACCAAACTGTTTTTTGGTTGCTGCTATCCAGATCTTTTGTTATGGTGACGGAAGTAGCCGGGGTAACTTTATATTTTTTCCGGAACCATGCGCCCGAGGCTTCCAGTGTTTCAACTTTTATTTTGTGCTGGTCCCGCAAACGGGCTATTAGCGGCATTTGTATTTCAAAGCCTTTTGCCATCGCGTCCCACGTAAAGGAATTTTCCTGCCCGGCCTGGGTATAGGCAAACTCCATCGGCGCACCGGCGACAAATTCCTTAAAGAACCAGTTTACCCAGGTGGAATCGCCGCCGGCATGTTCATAAACAGGTTCCAGCGTGGTTACACCCTGCCGTGTGCCGCCAAGGCCATTGTCATACTGGCGGATGGGGTCACTCCCCAGCATCCTGAAAATTGGGACGGGAATCTGGCTGGCTTCATCCTGGGCGGGCATGTATGAATTAATTTTGCTTGGGTAATACGCCTGGTTCCAGTAGCCGCCCCATAAAGTATAGCCATCGGTTCCGTATTGGTCTTTACAATTGGCGGAGGCAACGATCTTATATTTTTGATACAGGTAATTAAGCGTATGCGCATCGATGAACCAGGAGGCAACCAACCTGGGATAATAGCCAAAAATCCGTTTAAAATCATGCATATAAACATCAGCCAGTTTCTCCCGTTCTTTGGGCGAATAGCCGGTAGAAAACCCGATGTTGGCCCGCCAGTCCCAGGGGTATCGGCCACGCCATTTTAGTCCGGCTTTTTCAACAAGCGGCTGGGGTATTTCCCACCAGGCGCCGATATCGTAAGTATCCCGTGGCAAAGTTTTTAAAAGCTTTTGATACCGGGAATCCATCAAAGCATCGTATTGCAATAAAAAGGAGCCCCCGAGCTTGTACTTTTTCATTATTTGTACCTGCTTAACCACAGTCTGATAAAGTACATCTTCGGTAATTTTGGGGTCACGGGGTTCGAGTAAACGGATGAAATTTACAATGTTTACTATTTTGGGATGATCGTTAGTTTTTTTTATGCCTGTTTGATAGTTGCGGGCTGCGATAAATGAGCAAAGCACGTAAATGCCGCCAATTACTAACAACACTGAAATACCGTGTTTTGCCGGAATTAAACTTTTAAATTTTCCCATATTTTCACCTTGCATTATTTTGAACGAGTTTTATATAAAAACACCGGCGGCTAATTTAGTTTAAAATTTATTATAAATGCTTCAGCCTGGTATGGACAGGTAGCCTGTAACCGCACGCCCGGCACTAAAACTTTTGTGTATTCAGGTGGGTGGCTTACATCGCTTTCACATAATGTGACCATTTGAATGAGAAGAATTTATTATGTTTGGAAAGCAAAGCCAGATCATATCACAAAACAATGAATTTAGAACGCTACAGCTATTCCACAAGTAATGATTTTCAGCGATACTCATTTTATAGTGAAGGGCCAAAAGGTAAAATAAAAAAGACTGTAGTGTACTCAAAAATTCAGGAGGGGCCAGTTATTTATAATTTGGCTTTCGGAGATGAAGACCCTTTTACAGGTCAAATCAACGACATTACTATAACTAATAACGAAGACCGGGATATTGTTCTGGCCACGGTCGCAAACACCATACACGCATTTATTAAACGGCATGGGAATCATTTTATATTTGCTAAAGGAAGTACACGTTCCAGAACCAGGTTATACCAGATGAGTATAGCCCGGTTGATGGATGAAATAAGCATGGATTTTGATGTGTTTGGAGTTGTTGGAAACGATGTATCCAGATTCAAACCGAATGTAAATTATGATGCCTTCTTGATAAAGAGAAAATAAACCGGTATATTTGATATAGATAATTAACGATACTATTATGCCAGCAGTTAAGAAAATAAGCATAGAAAAAGGTAGTGGTATTTTAACTGAAACCAATAAAAGCCATCAAAACGACCCATTCGTTTTGAAACAGGTTGCGGCTGCAAATGAGTTTTTAAACAGGCCAGGCATGCAGGAGCAATTGAAAAAATTAGCCAAAAAATATGAAGAAAAGTCTGAGTAATTCTAATGTTATTGTAAGCGATAACGTCAGGAGTTACGCTGATGAACCCTTTTTTGTAAAAAAAGAAGAAAAAGCTAAAGAATTTATGCGTAAACACCCCTTACCAGATCATTTGAAAAAATAAAACAACAGTTTAAATAATTGGAAGGCCGGATTTAGTTTCGGCCTTTTTTCGTTGGCTCCTTGCCCCGCCTGTAAAGCCGTTGAGTTTTAATGAAAATAGCTGTACAAAAGGGTTTACACTTTTTAAGAATATTGTTAGTTAATTATTTGATAATCAATAAATTATAAATTACAAGGGTTTACAAAAAACATTGTTTTTTGCTTAATTATTATTGGGAAATAAGGTTAGTTGCGCAACAGACACGGCACGCTTGATTCCTATGATCTATGCAAACATTATCGTTTGCCAAGCGACTCTGATTTGGCTTTCAAGGTTTGCAGTACTGGCGCATCCTTAATGTGTTCCGGAATCACCGGCTCTGAGCCGGGTACGATAGCTACAGTGTCCAAATCGTTTAGTCCGATCTCCCAAGCATCCCTTACCGTTATTTCCGAACACATAAAACCTAAATCCAAAAATGGATCAACCGAAAAACTATTTTCCGGGCTGTAGCCAGGTGCTAGCCAAAATCGCTTTGCCCTTCCAAATGAATTTAGAAACTGATTTAGATTGCTATGACTATCAACATTCATGGTGTGTAGTCGCGTCATGATGATAAAATGTTTATTGACCACCTTTGGCTGTTTATTCGATCCAACCGTTACAGTGTACCAGAACGGATATTTTTTATCGACTCCTTTAACTATACTGATCCGCACATTTTCGCCTGCCTTGTCTCCGAATTCGTCCTTCCAAAGTTGGAAGATTTGTTTACCGTTCTTTTCGTCCGCAAATATTAAAACCATCACAGGAGGAGCGAAAGATGTTGTTGATGCCTCACCCATGTAGCTAATACCCCGCCAATGGGCACCTGTCCAAACACGCTCATTTATCACAGTGTACAATTTCATATCCGCGTGGCTAACGAATTCTTTATTGATCGTTTCCTCACCTTTTTTATCCGGTTTGATATCAGCTTTACGTAATTTCCTCCTGGGGTCTGGTTTAAATGGGTATATTTTGGTTTGTTCGTCAAACCAATCATTAATGGTTCTTTTGTAATCATGCCCTAAAACATTGCCGAGAGTGACCATTGAACGGACGAAGGTAAAAGAACGGTCATAGGTTTCTTGATCAGTAAGCAGCAGCTTTAGACTGTCAACTCCATCGGGAAATAAGATGGTATTCGCGGTTATAAACGCTATGATCTCTAAAAGGGAATCGCCGATAGCTTTATTCTGTTCTTTAGTAAGTTCATGGGGGTTGAATGAATTGTAATATACACAAAAGCTGCCCAAAAGGTCTATTTGAGAACTAGATGAAATTAATTTGTCGCTGTTTTCTGCCGGCAATATTCTAATTGTTACCCTCGGCATACGAGCGATTGCCTTTAGATCCATAGTGGTAGACAAAAAGCTTTCGAGTGCCGAAAGTAATGTTTCAGCGAGTTCAATAGCCGGGGAGCTGGTCGGCGTTCTTATTTCAAACTCTCCACCTAAAATATTTGATTTTAGAGATACCTCTGGCTCTGTGTAAAACTGCGGCAGGTCAGCAAGACTGTGCTGCGCCGGCTGATCCTGCCAGCGGCTGAATGTTTCCAGCAATTCTTCGTCGGACTCTTTCGTAAACTCTACAGGTAGATAAGTCCTGCCGTCCAACAAATAAAGTATCGCAAATGCGGCAAAATCTGCATATAGTTTACATAATATATCCGGTAGTTTTTCTATAAATTGTAACTGGCTTGTCGACGTTTTTATTAGCAAACAGCCTAAGATCATACCATACTGATAATACGCTTCCTTGAAAACTTCTTTTCGCTCTTCATCGGTTTTGGCTAGCTGCCGACTGATAACGTAGTCCAGTTCATGCCATTCTAAAGTCTGTGTGATTCTTCCCAACCGTAACTCTATAAACTTAAGCTTGGAATAACAGAGTGATTGCATCCAATTTATATTATTATATAACCAATAGTCACTTATGGCAAAGGAAGCAGCATTGATCCAGGCACCTCTCGCAGCCCAAAGCAGCCCAGCCTTTTCGTATGCATTGCCCAACCAATAAAGCGCCGAAACAAATTCATCTTTGCTTTCTTCTTTAAATAGTTTCGCAAGAGACCTACCCAGGTAATCAATGGCTTTATAATGGTTTCCAATTTTATATTGCTGGATGCCAAATCGCATGTAAGAAAGCGCAGCGGGGACGTCACCTTTTCTTTTCATATCTATTTCGACCAGATCGTTAAGTAGCTTTTCATAGGCCGGGTTGTTAGAAAAAGTGCTCCCGAGTTCTTGAACGATAGTCCAAATACTTTCATAAGGAAATCCAATCAGCATATCGGCGTCTTTAAATATTACATTTAATTCGTCGAATACTTTACTGACATTTGCCGGCTCGTCTGCATTTATCAATAAGCTATTGATTGTCAACAAAGCCCGTGCCTGTAAACCGGCGCTGGGGCGGGACTCATTGATTACAAATTTGGTTAGTAGGTTTCGGATATTATCTGTTTTAGTCTCCAACAGCCCGGCTTTAGACGGGTAACCTCCGGCACTCATCGTTTTAAAAACCAGCCACAAATTGTTTTGGCGTTCAGCGATGTAGATGTTATGGGTATCAAGCGCTAATTCCTCTACCGCATCATAAAGCGTTACGAACAATTCAAAGTCTTCAAACCAAAAATAAGCAGTCCAGGCTTGGTGATATTTAATGTGAAAGAGAAGTTCAGGTGATTTGATCTGAGTGGTAATTCGCAACGCGCGGTCAAATAATCCGTCTACTTGAGTTCTTGGCCGTTCAAGTTCGCAAGCCAATATAGCTGCCCGCAAAGCTTTTTTGGCTATGCGATGATTAATTTCTTTTTTTGAAATAGCTGTATCGAGCAATTGATTGATGTCGTTCAATTCCCTTTGCCTGCCTATATCCAGTTGTCCTGGAATCGTTACTTCTTCAAGACCTTCATCGAGTTGTAATTCGTCGATAGCCAATTTTATCCTGTCATTGGTAAAGACACGATCAAGTATCCAGTTTAGATCTAATATTGTAACTTCGATATTGTATTCGGCGGAAAGGGTATCTTCCATTTCGGCTCGTTTTTTGTCCCTGGCAAATTGGTTAGTAATGAAAAATATCCTTTTATAGCTTCGATCAGTGGACTTGATCCCTTCAACATCAGACGCAACTTTGCTTGACCAGGTCTTTTTTGCACTGATGGCAAATGCCCAACGGTCATTATTCGGGTTGGGGATACCCTCATAAAATGCCAGTTGTGTTAATTCTGATATCGGATAAGTTTCTGAATCGGCCTTACTGTCACCTCCACCAACAGGTCCGGTTTGTACACGCAGGTTTGGGCATATTTCCAATTGTGCCAGCTTAACCGCAAATGTTTCAAACAAGCGCTCTCCATTTCTGCTGGTAATGGAATTGAGGTGATACTCAAGAATATTTCTATTCAGTTTAGCTTCCATTACCACGCTGGAGTCGGAGAATTTCTCTGGCCTCCTTTGTTTCATAAACTCTCTGGGCGAAAACTCCATGTTGGCTGATTTAGTAATGTTCGTAAACAAACCTAATAAAGAATATTGAAATGATAGTTCTTATAGGTTAAATACTGTTGCTTTTTAAATGTTATTGACGTTTGAATTAATTAGTCACGCAACTACCGTGTTTTTGATGTAGGCATAGAAAAAGGCTTGCCCAGGCGAAGCGTTGGCGGGCTCTTTTCGTGCAGAGCAGCGGGTAACCCGTCCGGTTAAGCGTCAAACATACGGTATTCGCTTAACCGAAAATAATTTGAGCCCCACTCAAGTAAATGGTTATCTACCGCTTTTGTAATTATTTAGGAATGCTACCAGTTCCCCAATATCATGTTTACTTAAACCATCCAAGTTGTCGTCGCAATGCCACTTTACTTTTTCATCAGGATGGACGGTCAGACTTCCTAAGTAGGCTTTTTCAAAGTCCTGATCATGCTTAATAACAATTTGTGATTTTCCAGAGTATTCAACCAGGCGGCTGCTTTTTCCTTTTAAATAAGCCCACTGATCTTCCTTTATTAAATTTTCATATACGTATGCTTTAACTGGGAATAACGATGGCATTGTTTTGGATTGCAATAAAACAGGACTGATAAACAAGAAGCGTTCTTCGTTATCCGACTTTAAAGTAAATTCAATCAAATTGACCATTTTGAAATCCTGATTTCCTTTTAGCAAGGTACACTTTTAAGGTGAAATTTGAAACCAAGAAACTTTCAGCTTTCCACTTTATGTATTAACCAGCTTTGCAGCAGCCCCCTCCCTTCACGCAAAAAAACCATGAATAAACCACTGATACGGCTCATCCCCGGCGTAATGCCCTGAGCGGAAGAGCCAGTAGCGTTGTCCGTCCTGGTCTTCTACGTTATAATAGTCGCGGTGGTCGCCTTCTTCCAGCCACCATTCGCGTTCAATCCGTTCGGGACCATCGGCCTTTTTTACCTGGTGCGTTTTTCCTTTGTAACGGAACAGCATTGGCGGATAATCGGGTACTACAGGCAACAATTATTTATTAAACGATGATTTCCGTCTCCAAATTATTAGTAAATTTGTTCAACCGCAATCACATGGAATCACTCAATACGCTTACTTAGATAAATCGCCGCGACCCCTGCCCGGAAGCCGTGAGTTTACGATTTTTGACATCACCAGAATATTATTGAGCGTGCTACCCGCGATACCCATCAAGCACTAATCTCATTATGGCTGCTGCTACCGGAATACATCAACTTACCGCTGCTGAATGGGAGGCTTGTCAAAAGCTTGGTTATCAAAGTTATGCCATAGCAACACAGGGATCGTTGGTGGATTTTATCAACACAAACCTTCCGGGCCTTGACTTGCTGACATGGCTAACTGAGATCGACAATCTTCTAAAATGGACGACTGGCAAACTGGTTTTTAAAGTTGTCGGGTTTGATACCAGGGCTCCGCTTAGGCTGATCATCCAATATTATTCAGAAGACAGCGATGACGACACATTTGGCCTGGCTTTTCAACGGACTATAATAAAAGATAAGAATCATAAGACGGCAGTTCACGACTTTTTTCGGATACCCCGAACTTCGCGCATGCAAGGGAACGGTAGAAAAATGCTCGCCGTTGGATTGCAACAATATTTAAACATCGGCGTTGATATTATCAGGGTACATGCGGCATTGGCTGACGGTGGTTTTGTTTGGGCAAAAGCTCATTTTACAGCCGTAAATAAGCAAGAAATCCGATTAATTTTAGCATCAGCAAAGCTTGGCCTTGATGATTCCGGGTTTAAGCCGGTGAAAGCGGTGTTTGATAATTATTATGCAAAACATCCCGATGGGAAAGCGTTTCCGATCAACAAGTGGAGCAATATGCCTGGAATGGAGCCGATTCTTCGGGGTTCCGACTGGCACGGAGAAATCGATTTGAATAATAAAGAACTTTTAGCTAAATTTAAAAATTATGTTGCTGGAAAATAAAAATTACAAAGAATCGGGCTATATCGGTGAGGAATTGCTTGGCGGTATCAGGGAAGATTTGCAACAGAAGTGCATGGCCGTTCAGCAAAGTATTGAGGATGGTGATTTTGCCACCTATGAGGAAGCCCTTAGTGCTTATGGAGTAAGTGACCCGGAATATAAGGAGTTTCAGGCAAAGTCCACTTTAAGGAATATTTTTATAAGTTTTTCTGTTACGGACAAGCATCTCATGAATAAAATTTATCTGCAGATTTTTGAAAAGATGTTCGTTGGGGTTTTTCCGCATCAGGGAAGTCACGTACAAAACATTGTAAAAGAGATTGAGCAGATGTCCATCGAGATGGAACATCAGAAATAATAGGTCATATTGCTATCAGCTTTGCCGCAAAAAATCGCAACGCTATCCCCCTCCCTTCAAGCAAAAAAACCATGAATAAACCACTGATACGGTTCATCCCCGGCATAATGCCCTGAGCGGAAGAGCCAGTACCGTTGTCCGTCCTGGTCCTCTACGTTATAATAGTCGCGGTGGTCGCCTTCTTCCAGCCACCACTCGCGTTCTATCCGTTCGGGACCGTCGGCCTTTTTTATCTGGTGCGTTTTACCTTTGTAACGGAACAGCATTGGCGGATAATCGGGGATCGGCGCGGTTACTTCCACCTGTTCGGGCCGGGCTAAAAGCCGGGTAGGGCGGGGCTTGTCGTTACGCCAGCTGATGGCCGGTTTTTCGTAGAGCGAGGGCGCGGGTTTAATGGAGCGCTCGGGCCAGTGATGTTCATCGGGTAAATAGCGGTGGATGGCATCGGCGCCCACTTTCCCTGCCAGGCGGTCGAGCAGTTCGGCTATGCCAAGGTCATCCAGACCGGGTTTCCCGGCCCAAAGGGCTTCCTGCAAGGGCGATACTTCTTCCACTTTTGGCGCATCCAATATAAAAAGCTCGATCCCCAGCGCCGGTTCAATGGTGGCTATTTTTAGTTCGAATAGTTTAAAGAGATGGTCGGTATTATGTGATGCGCGGTTGGTGCCGATTTCCGCCGTTTCAATTTTGCCATCTACCCGGTAACACTTCAGTATGGCTGTCCGCAAGCCCTTGCCTTCATCGCGCAGTCGCTTGCAGAGGCTTTCCAGCAGCCGTTGTATGGCAATCTCTATCCCGGTAAGGGTACAAATAGGCTCCATACAGGGCAGGCGTTCCTGGTAGGGTTCAATAAGCATTAGAGGCTGAATGATCTCCTCTTCCATACCCAGCGCCTGGCTTAGTTTAAGGAGCAGGTCATCGCCAAAGCGCCGCCGCAAAACCGAGCGGGGCATACTTATAAAACTGCTGATCTGGTATAAACCTAACTTTTGCAGGCGTTGTACTATAGCGGGTTGCAGGCGCAGGGCGGCAGGGGGTAAGGGCAGCAGGGCCGCAGCCTGTGCGCCGTGCTCAATAATGGGTGTTACCTGCCCGAAACGTGCATTGGCCCAGGCGGCGCCAATGGTATCGGCCATAGCGGCCCGCACATCATAGCCTTTGCTTCGCAGGCGCTTAACGATCTCTGTCAGGTAAGCCTGTTCGCCGCCCCAAAGCTGCGCGCAGCCGCTTACATCAAGTATCAAGCCATCGGGCAGGTCAACCGCAATGATGGGCGTATAGCGGATACACCATTCGCCAAGGGCTTTCAGTAATTTGGCGGCCCGCCCGGCTTGCTCATCTATCACCTGCAAACCGGTGACAATAGCTTTTGCATCTGCTGCTGCCATGCCGGGAATTATGCCCTGTGCTTCGGCCATTTTATTAGCTGCGGTAATCACCAGTCTGTTATGATCTTTTGCCGCGAAAACAAAAGGCAGGGTTTTAAGGGCCGGTCGTTTAAGGGTCAGCCAGTCAGTCGTCAAATGACGGAACCATATAGAGACGAAGCGTTTGTGCATTTTTTCAAGTCTGATATTTCGCCTCACGAGCTGCATTTGCCTCACCCCAAACCCCTCTCCAAAGGAGAGGGGCTTAAAAAGCAACCCTGCTATTCAAAGTCCTCTCCTTTGGAGAGGATTTAGGTGAGGCAAAAGGAGCGGTTACTATGTAGATAAAATCGCCAACACGCAATAGCGTTAATGTCGCTTGTATATTAACTCACCCGGTAAACATTTCTTGCCTCACCCTGCCCTCTCCAAAGGAGAGGGTTCTGAAACAAACGAAGCTAAAGTCTTTCTCCCCTGTCTGCCGGCAGGCAGGTTTGGAGAGGATGAGTGAGGGCTGCGCCGTTTAGGTGAGGCAAAAGGAGCGATTGGGGAAGTAAATTCGCCGCCATACAATTCCAATACCTTTTCATTCATATTCTCCTCAACCGGTACAAACCTACCCGCCGACCATTCCATTTTCCAACTGCCGGGGTTACCGTTGCGTACCTTTAACAGTTCGATATGCCATCGCGGAAAGCCCAGGCCCGGCATGCCTTCTTCGGGTTCACTTGGTATAGGGCTTATCTTCCAGCGGGCAACACAGGCCGTTGCGCTCAGTTTGCGGGGATCGCTGCGGAGAATAAAACAGGTCACCCTGCTTTGTTCAACGGCCAGTTGCAGGCGGCGGGATTGCGTAAAGCTGATCTCCCGCATCTCTGCAACAACGGCAGCAAGGCCTTCGCATTTGAGGGCTTCTTCCATCGCCCACAGCACATCTTTTTCCCGGTGAAGGTCGATGAAAATGATGCGGTCGGGTTCAACGCCAAAGGCCTTTAACGCCGGGGGGAAGAGGGTGCGCGACATACTGATCCACAGGCAGGCGCCCCCGTTCTGCATCAGCGCTTTGAGCAAACCGGCAATAAAACCGCCCGAAGCTGCCGCATGTTCGGGTATTTCGCTCAAAAGCTCATGTATGGCTCCTTCCGGAAACACCCCGTTTGGGAAAGCTGATTCAACGGGACCCAGACCAATACCTCCGGCAGCCCCTGCGGGAGGCGGTACAAAGCCCTCCCAGGCAAGAATGTCTTTTTGCAGGCGGCTGACGATATCTTTTTTTGTATCCATCGCATTCAGTTTAAAGTGGGGGTGGGGAATGCCGGGATGAACAGGCCCATATAAGCCGTTAACTGAACTATCTTATGCCGGGCTATTGCGCGGCCGATCTCACGGATAGCTGATTCACTCAGCGGACTTTGATAGTTGGGATTGCCGCTATCAGGACCCGGTTCAAAATAATGAATGTGAAAATCATCTTCGGAGACACGGCTGTTGCGGTCGTACCATTTACCTTGTTCCAGTTGCAGGGTAAGAGTAATAAAGCCCTTGCCGTTATGAAAGTCAATAATAAATTGCGGGGTATAAGGCATGTCCCATTGTTCGGGAGACACCTCGTCTACCTGTATCCGGGTTGTCCCCCGGCTCAGTTCCACATCGATATAAAACGCTTCCATAAAAACTACACGCAAAGGTAATACTAAAAATATTAGTATTTTTATATCTTTTCAAAATAATTTTAATGGAGATGTTTTGAAATTGAAGGTAAAGAATAACGATGGGTATTTAATTTATAAGTGGATCAAAAATCGTATCAGGGTAGCAATACTCAGAGATCAACTCCGGTAATATCAGGGAATTTTTTTTCGAGATAATTGTACAATTGTCTAACTTTTCTGCGCCAGCCGGCCCTTGCCTGCGCCCATGTTTTCCCACCTTGTAAAATCTCAATTCTATCATGAGTGTGTTTTGGCCTTGATTTATTTGCTGGGAAACTATCAAATTTTAATAATAATTCAGGATTGTTAACCGGACTTTCCTCCTTATCCAGATCGAAAATTGTTTGATCTGATTCCTTATTATAAATTTCTTGTTTCATTTTCAATAATTCATAGAGGTCAATTACAGACAACCGGTCTGTTAAATATTCCAGATCATACACATCTTTACTACTGGCCCTTTCAGAAAGACTCACCAGTTTAAATAATCCAATATCTTTCTCTGTCAGTAAACGTAAACCATCTATTATTTCAGGTTGATCCATCACTTTGAAATTCTGTAATACCTCTACCTTAATTATTGCTTCATTGTTTTTTATGAACATTCTTAAAAAAATGTACTGATCATCTATATCACATGGGAAATCATATCCAAAAACACGATCGCCATAAAACTTTTTAACATCTTCAATGATTTTTTGAAAACCAACTCTCCCTACAATATCAGGACAAAAAAGATCTATATCAATTGAAATGCGGTGATTGTATCTTATAGCCAGATTAGTTCCGCCACCTAAAGAAAATCCATTCAGGTTTTTTAAAAGTTGTAATTCTCTTATGGTTTGCAGTAATTCGGGCGAAACGGCATTCATTTATGGAAACGGAAGAAATTCTGAATATGGTAGCGTTCAGCAACAAGTAAACAAATTTTGTTACTGATGCGCTCTTTAGTGATTTGTAATTCACTCACTATCTGTTCTTTGTTATAGCAACTTTCCAATTTGGAAATATCAGATTGGAATGTCTCGGGAGTTGAGGCAATCAGCGCACGTGGAATTATAATGTCCATGTCTTTTTGAAGATCAAGGGTATTATAATCCATATCCCAAAACAAATATTTAGGGAATACCTCTGATATAAGCAGCTTTCTTTTCACAATACAAAAATAGTAAATAATATATTTCTAATGTGAGGTTACATTAGATAAAAGGAAAGCATAAGCAGGCAATAATTATTTGCTTTTCTTTTCGTAATGGCTCACATAATAAAATACGGCGCCCACAAACGTAAAGATGATCCCGATAAAGATAGGCCACCTGGAAACCTGGTTCCCGCTGCGGTCAATAACCATCGGATCAGAGTCAACAGGGTTAACTACCGACCTGAAATAGATAACTAAACCGATGGTTACAATAATTCCAACAACAAAAAGAAGTACACTAAATTTTTTCATGATGCTTTTGATAAAACAAAACTGTTGTTCAGTTCGGCGTAAAGGTATAAAATTTTGTAAAAAGTACCCATCACGAGAAATTTTTAATTGATAAAAGGTTCAAATACTAAAAATTTTATGTGCTAATTTGATATTTATTTAATTTGACAATGTGAAGATTTGACAATTTGAAAATGGATGGGATCATTTTCAAATCAGCACATCATCAAATTTTCAAATTAACAATTTTAAAATAAAAATTATGGAAAGAAGAGATTTTATTAAACAAAGTACAATTGTGGCTGCAGGCCTTACTATTTTGCCCGCGGGCAGTCTTTTTGCAGCCGGTAAAGATAAGGTAAGGCTGGGTTATATCGGCGTAGGCCTGCGGGGCCGCAATCACATTGATGAAGGTTTACTGCGCGATGATGTGGATATTGTTGCTGTTTGCGATACGCAGGAAAGCTCATTGGCCTATTGCCGTGCGCAGTTTACCAAAGCCGGGAAACCCTTGCCGCAGGAATATACAGGCGGCATGGATGCCTACAAACGCCTGCTGGACAGGAAAGATATCGACGCGGTGATTATCGCTACCCCATGGCAGTTTCACCATCCGCAGGCTATTGACGCCATGAAAGCCGGCAAATACGTGGGCTGCGAAGTTATAGCCGGTTTAAGCCTGGAAGACCACTGGGACCTGGTGAATACTTCTGAAAGCACCGGAATCCCGTATATGACGCTTGAAAACGTTTGTTACCGCCGCGATGTTATGGCGGTTTTAAATATGACCCGCCAGGGCCTGTTTGGCGAACTGGTACACTTTGAAGGTGGTTACCAGCATAACCTGCGCGGGGTATTGTTTAACGACGGCAAGCATTTCTATGGGCACGGAGTTGAGTTCGGGCCGGATGCTTTAAGCGAGGCGCAATGGCGCACTCAATTTAATATCGACCGCAATGCGGATATTTACCCCACCCATGGCGTTGGTCCGCTGATGCATTATGCTGATATCAATGCAGGCAACCGTTTTACCAACCTGGTATCTTTCAGTTCAAAAGCCAGGGGTTTGGCGGCTTATGTGGAGGAACTGGCGCCGGGCAATAAAAATGCAAAGATCAATTACAAAAACGGCGATGTTACCACCACCATGATAAATTGCGCCAATGGCGAAACTGTTTTGCTTTCGCATGATACCCATTTGCCAAGGCCATATTCACTGGGTTTCAGGGTGCAGGGTACCAAAGGCCTTTGGATGGATGTGGCCAAAAGCGTTTATATCGAACACCAAAGCAAACAGGAGGACGAATGGGATGCAACAGACGACTGGTTTAAAAAGTATGACCACCCCCTCTGGAAAAAATATGAAACCAGTGCCGAAGGCGCCGGTCACGGCGGTATGGACTGGTTTGTGTTTAACGCCTTTGTGCAGGCCGTAAAACAGGGCAAGCAAACCCCGATTGATGTTTACGATTCGGTAACCATGAGCGTGATCACGCCGCTTTCTGAAAAATCAATAGCCGAAGGCAATACCCCGCAGGCCTTCCCCGATTTCACAAAAGGCAAATGGCAAACCAGGAAAAATTCTTTTGCCCTGGGCGACAGCGGGTTTTAATATTACCCCAGGCTGTTATTTTGCCTCACGCCTGTCATTTTCGCCTCACCCTGCCCTCTCCAAAGGAGAGGGTTCTGAAAAAGAGCGCAGCTAAAGCCCTCTCCTTTGGAGAGGGTTGGGTGAGGAGTTAACAGCAATTTTCAACAAAAAACCGTAACTAATGTACTTGTGGTACGTATAAAGGCAGAGATCAAATTCTTGCCTTTTTATGCATCCCGAAATAGAAGAAATTTTAATTAATTTCGATTTTGAGTACCCCTTTCCTTCGCCGCTTGCCTTGCAAAACGCGGAGCGGATACTCAATTATATGGATGATATTTATGTTGAAAGGACAGAGAAATTTGAATACACACCCGCAGAAAGCCTTTATATTATGTGGAATGTGGAAGGCCTTGAATTTCACATTGAATGCCTGAAAGATGGCCATATCCGCTATACTTTCCGCAAAAATGGGGTCGGGAAAGCTTTCGGAACTGATACCATCGGGCATTTTATTCTGCGGATGGAAACTTATTTATTGTCCGGGATTTATTAACTCAGCACCCCTGTTTTTTTTAAAATACCCTTTTACGAGGGCAAAATGCGTTTAGGTCCTCATAATTTTTACGGTTTGAGAGGTTAATCAGCAGTTTTTAACCTGCTTGTTTTCATTAAGAACAGGTAAGGAACAATCAGAAACACACCGGCTGCTGTTATGAACAATGCCATTTTACTTCCGGCTGAATACCAGATAAATCCGGTTAATGAACTTGCCGGCAGCGTACAAATACTCTGAAACGCAGTATAGGTGCCAATGGCGGTTGCAGTATCTTTCCTTTCACAAATATTGGTGATCCATGCTTTGGCGACGCCTTCGGTGGCAGCCGCGTAAACGCCGTAAAAAAAGAACAGGATAAAATATACGGTTTCATATTTATTCAAGGCCATTCCGGCATATACCGCCACAAAAAGGAGTAAACCGGTTATAAAAACTTTTTTCATACCAATTTTATCCGCAAGCAGTCCTATGGGGTACGAAAAAACGGCGTAGATCAGGTTGTAGAAAATGTAGATGCCGATAACGGTGGTATCATGATACCCGTTTTCTTTCATTTTTAAAAGCAGGAATACATCAGAGCTGTTGAATATGGCAAAAACCAGCAGGGCTGCGGTCAGTTTCCGGTACAGGGAAGGGCTTTTTTTCCAGTATCGTATAAAATCTAAAAAGCCGGGTTTATTATTGGTGACAGGAATAGCCTTCCTCTTTTCACGGATTAAAAAAGTAATACCAATAGAAAGTATCCCCGGAATAAATGCAACAAAGAATAAAATTTTATACTGTCCCGGATGCGGGGCCAGGTATATTAAGGCAATCAGTGGGCCTAATACCGCACCCAAAGTATCCATGCCGCGATGAAAGCCGAATACCTGTCCCTTATATCGTGGCGTTGTTTCATCTGATAGCAAAGCATCCCTTGCACCCGTTCTTACGCCTTTGCCTAAGCGGTCTAAAGTTCGTGAAGCGAAGATCCAAACTGGAAAAGTAAACAAAGCCATCATCGGTTTTGAAACGGCGCTCAAGGCATAACCAATCTGAACAAAGGGCAGCCGTTTGCCTATGGCATCGCTTAAATTACCAAAGTAACCCTTGCTTAGCCCTGCCGTTGCTTCTGCAACGCCTTCCAATATACCAATCAGCACAACAGAAAAGCCGATACTACGTAAGTAAACCGGCATTACCGGGTACAACATTTCGCTGGCAACATCGGTGAACAAACTTACCAGGGATAGTATCCACACATTCCGCGTAATGATTTTCATTGCAGAAAGGTATTAAAAATTTATGATGCGGTGTTTTGTTTTTATGATGATACCCGCGCTGTGCCCTTGTTGGTGTTGTCACCAACAAGTACCAATATGTTAAAATGACGTACAAATGCCGCTTCGCAAATCCCCGCTTCAAAAACAGTCCGTGTTGTTGGAGACAAACCAACAACGGCGAAAGTATCACTAAAAACCCTATTTTTTCTTGTTAACCATAAATTCCTTCTTTTCGTAGATTAAGCCATTTGACGATACCCCCTGCACTATTATGGAGAAGGGACCTGTTATGTCGCTGGTATAAAAATCAAGTTCAATTTCTTTTGAATCAATGAAACAGGCATGTTTCCAAAAAATCGTTGACTGATATTCAGGTTCCGGGGGATTGAATAATGAATAATCTGATCCATAAAACTCTTTGGGATAATTGATGCCATCGACTGCTATGGTTGAAGGCCCATTAGGAATTGTTGCACAGCCTTTGTAAGCAACCCATCCGTTGGTGGATGCGCTGTAGTATTTTTGACCGACTTCTGGCGGCCGGTTTCCAACATCATTTGGATGATTAGGGCAATTAAGAATACCATACGAGCACACATAATCCCCGCATTCGTTTTTTCCGTTGATCATTATTGGTTGAAGATTATAAATATCTTCTTTTCTGCCGGTAATTTTAACTTCCTTCAAGCTAATTACATGGTCTAATCCTTTTATGGTGGAAGAGTCCGAGCTGATTAGCGGCACTGGTGTCAGGTTATAATTAACTGTTTTGAAACCATTTATCAAGCCGCCGTTAACCATGTTAAAAGAATCTTTCATTTTTATCGCATAAGTATCAATTGTTCCCCCACTCAGCATTAAGTGAATTTTTCTTCGTTCTGCTGTAACCGCATTACTGTTGTTTAACTGAAAATCGCCTTTTGCATCAGTTGTAATAATTTTTGTAGCAGAATCTGTCATCACTACCAGCCCGATAGGCTTTTTTAAGGGTTTTCCGTATTTGCTAACCGATCCGCTTATTAATACCGGTTTTTCATCAACTGTACTATACTTTGCATTGTCGCTGGCCATGTTTTGCCAGCTATATTTTCGCCAGCCCTTGATAAGCAATACTTTTTCTAAATAGTCTTTATCATCAGCGCTTTGCCCCATGTAAGCCCCCCTCACCGGAAGGGCTTCAAGTTCTTGTTTTAAATAATGATAGCTTTCAATATCATTGAATTTCTTCGTTTCAATTTTGTTGCTCTGAACACAGGCGACCGTTATAACTCCTTTTATTGGATCACTTTGGGTTGATAATAGCTTTAATTTTATGCGTACCTTTTGCCTGGTGGTATATTCCACCCGGTCGGGGGTTATACTTAAGGGGCTGCGCCGGTTATAATGTGCAAAAAAGATCCGCTCGGCGCAGGGTCGTAGTAAACTGTCCAATATGGTAATTGTGCTTAGCCCTTTTGGCAGGTCTGCAAGGTTTATCAGCAACTTTTTTCCTGCCGATGTTACCTCAACAGGAAATGAATAAAAGACCTGATCAAAATTGTGGATCATAACAAAGAATTTTCCGGGATCTTTGCTCACTAATTTCAATTGCAGTGAATCATCGGAAATTGCCTTATATGCACTGATGATAAGACCTGTTGACAATATGCGTGGTAACGCATAACTGACATCATTGGCATATCCTGCAAGCTTCAGTTCATATTTATTGCCTAACTGTGGAATGAGCTTGAACCGGCCCATCCCATAGCTGTCGGTATGGATGGTGTCGATAGCCTGATTATTCTGGTACAATACCGCATTAACGCTTAACGGGCGGCCATATACAGTTTTTACTTCCCAGCCAATAGTGCTTACCAGTCCGTCTATAAGATTACCGCTTTCGGGGTAAAACCGTATATTTAGCTTTTTGTCACTAACCGGCAACAACATTTTAACGTTCCTGACTTCGTTTTTATAAGTTACCCGTACATTCAAAAAGTTCTTGTCTGTTACAATTTGATCACGGGAAACCGAAAACAGATACTTTCCATTTGCATCTGTTTTTATCCTGCCCGATGTAACTTGACCGTTAAGAACTCCGACATCCCATGTCGCCGTTACTCCTTTTATCGGTATATGGGCTTTAGTTTCGACAGTAAGCGTCACCTGTTCATTATTGTCTGATAGTGCCTTAGTTGAATCGGTCAGGCTTAACGAAGCAAAAAAGGGTATCTCTGCTGCACTCTTAATGGTTATTGGCTGGATAAACACATCTTTCGGAATGCCATTTGCCAAAATATTGGTATAAGTTATAAAGGAATAGTCACCGGGCGGCACCGAGTCGGGGATTATTGCGTGCCCAAATGACAAACCGTTGGCCATCTCAAATTTTTGGTCGAAGGCTATTGAACCTGATTGATCATTGACCAATAATACCGAAAGTATCGTCGGCCCGTTTACCCGTTTACTATAATTTATCAGATAGGAGGTAAACCAAACACTTTCATTGTTTACGTACACCGTTTTATCGAAACAGGTAAACAATGACGACGTTGCATTCTTTTTTCCATAAGAAATAATTTTTGAGGTAAGTGAAGCTGTTGAATTTTTACCGCTCTGTGCGAAAATGCCGGAAAAATTCAGGACACACAAAATAAATAAGGAAAATGATTTAATGATGTTTTTCATATTGTCAGCTATTTCCTGGCCGCGCGCCGTAGCGGGTTGCTGAATATGCTCCTGCTCTCGGGGTTTGCAACTTCGTACTGCGAGTATTTTAGACATTTGTTTAGGTATTATTCAGGCTGGTTTTCGTAAATTATGCGTGAATATAGCTTGCTATCTCCGCATTATCAAATAATCGCCGCAGATTCCAAAATGTCAGATTATATAAACCTTCCCAAAAGTAATTTAGAAAGTAAAATCACTGCAATCAGGCGCGGGTATGACGGGCAGGGCAAGCGGGCAGTGGCTACTCATATCTTTGACAGTACCTCGTGCCCCGCATGCAAGGTAAACGCAAAGCAAGATAAGAAACAAAGCCTGGCCGCGCGTACACTGCCCTCAAAAATCGAAGACCCGGACAGCAAATTGATAAAATAAATCCCTGTTACTCCACCGGCTGTCTGATAATCGTTTTCAACTTTTCCGGCGCTGTCCGGCGCATGTCGCTCAGGTATATTTCGCGGTGTTTTCCGCGCAGTTGGTAGCCCTGGTCTTTAATAAAATCATGCAGTTTTATAATGGTTTGCGTTTCATCGGCGTA
>JBIOHE010000014.1:0-25990 GCA_044448725.1 Sphingobacteriales bacterium
ACATATTTTTGATTAATAAACAAACTGCGGTTTCACTTATTTCCCGGGTTATGTTTCTGCCATTTTCAATTTCAGCCAAAAATGATTATTAAAAACGTTTACTGAAGTTATGGGTTTCTTAAAAAGCTTCATTGTATATCATGGTTCTTAAACTTTCCCAATCTGAGATGCCGAATTTCTATTCAAATAACACTGTCTTTCTCTTTTAAAAACTAAACTCCGACCCCCCCCAACCTTTAATCTCCACCACTTACTCATCTTTCATAAACTTATCAATCCCATCAGCAGGTTTCCAGTCACTTTTAGGTTCAAAATAATGCCATAGCAGCGCAGATACTTTACGGATCAATACGTCTGCTTCGTTATCCTGCGTCCATCGCTGGTCCTTATTGTTGTTAGTGATGACGGAGAATACATAACCGCCATGCGGGGCATTTACCAATACGGTTTCCGAGCGGTAATCATCCAACGCGCCTTGTTTGGAGATGGTATGGATATAGGGTGGAATTTGCGATAAAGCAATGTTGTCCCAAAAAATTCGTCCCAGGTTGCGTACCATTCTTTCGCTTGCGGCGGCACTGACAGCCTCCCCGTTACTGATCATGGTAAACAGGCGGCACATTTCATACGGCGTAGTTACGCCCCAGCCGTATTTTGTATGCATGGCCCCGCGCCCGGTCGCCCTTGAGTTATCCCGCATTACTTTAAATCCGTTAACATCCAGCCAGTGATTGATATAATCGGCGCCCACCAGCTTTTGCAGCCATAAGCTTGCCGTGTTATCGCTCATGGTAACCATCAGCAGGGCAACTTTACTTACTTCAATAGTATCCTTATCCTTAAATGATCCTAAAATATCTTCACCCTTGTATAGCAGCGAGTCGCGGTAAACCAGTTTTTGGTTGTATTGCATTTCACCTTTTTCTATTTTGTCCATCAGCCCGCATTGAATGCTTACCTTTATCATACTTGCGGTAGGGAAAAGCGTATCAGCATTAATTGCAGCTGTTTTGCCTGTTTTTAGGTTATGGACATAAATACCAACCTGTCCGTTAAAGCCTTTTATAGCGTCGTTCAACCGGGAGGTAAGTTTTGCATCAGTTTGTGCGAAAGCTACAGAAGTGATTAATATAATTAACGTTAAGAGCCTGTACTTCATGATTGACGGGTTTTGAGGTATCTAAGATATGAAAAACCGGTTGTGAAGTTGAAATAATTGTCTGAATCAGAATTTACAGAATTTTAAACTGTTCAATTCTGATAATTCTAAAATTCTGTAAATTCTGATTCAGATAAACAGTCATAAACGAACATTTAGTGTATCAAAACCGCACATCACCATTTTAAAGATGCTGATGTAACTAATTGATAAACAATTAATAAACTATTTGGCATTTTCTTGGATGAGCAATAGAAGGAATTTTGGATCATCAGGCACAAATGAATAATGACCCAATTACAATACCAATGAACTAATGAACCATTGAACCAATAAACGAATATGATAAAAAGCTATCTTAAAACCGCCCTGCGTTTTTTGTTGAAGAATAAAACGTTCAGCTTCATCAATATTTTTGGACTTGCGACAGGAACGCTGTGCTGCCTGTATATTTTGCTGTATGTACAGCAGCAATACAGCTATGATAAACAGCATAAAGACGCCAATAATATTTACCGGATAACTACCGATTTGTCGTTAACCGGAGATAAACATCATGGTGCGTCATCCTCGCCACCAATTGCGCCTGCGCTGAAAAGTAATTTCCCCGAGGTGCAAACCTTTGCAAGGGTAGTGAAAACCGATATGCTGGGCGCCAAAGAGCACCTGTTGCGCTACAAGGAACAATCGTTTTATGAAAACGGCGCATTGTATGTTGACTCTACTTTTTTCGATATTTTCAGTTATAACTTCGTTGAAGGACATGCAACTCATGCCTTAGATAACCCCTACGATATAGTATTATCGAAATCAACCGCAGAAAAGCTTTTTGGACGGGAACCCGCAGTTGGCAAATTGATAAATATTAACGACGCATATGGCCATCATGATTTTAAAGTAACCGGGGTGGTTGACGAAAGCCTGGGGAAATCGCATCTGGAGGGCAATATGTTTATCACCATGAAAAGTAGCGGTACGGGCATAGCAATTGCTAATGACCCTGAATGGGCGGGGAATAACTTTCTCTACTCATACGTGCGCGTTCGTCCAGGAACTAATGTTGATGCATTTGAGAGAAAGTTACCTGCGTTCTTAACAAAATATGCCGCCGACAGAATGAAGGCACTGGGTATGAAAAAAGCATTGCATTTGCAGCCCATCACATCTATTCATACTACAGCGGGGTTTGATGTTGAGCCCACCAAAACCGCGAACCCTTCTTTTCTTTTAATCCTTGTATTAATCGCGGTGCTTATACAGGTTATCGCATGCATCAACTTTATGAATTTATCTACCGCACGTGCGTCAAAAAGAGCAAAAGAAGTAGGGGTGCGCAAAGTAATAGGTGCAGGCAAGTTCGATTTGATCAGGCAGTTTTTGGGCGAATCGTTTTTGCTGGCATTTATTGGGGTGATTATCGCTTTGCCATTATTGTGGGTGGTGCTCCCATATCTAAATAATATTACCCGTACCGATATTCACCTATCCTTTTTTGCAGACTACCGTCTTTGGCTGATGCTGACGTCTCTTATACTGGTGACAGGCCTTGTAGCAGGAAGCTACCCGGCATTTTATTTATCAGCTTTTGAGGCTATAAAAGTTATCAAGGGCAACTTTAGCAGCCGGGTATCTGCCGCGGGCATACGGCGCTCGTTGGTGGTGTTCCAGTTTGTATTGTCTATTGTGCTTATTACAGGGATTATCATTATCTACAGCCAGTTAAACTTTATTAAATCGAAGGATCTGGGCTTTGATAAAGATCAAAAGCTGGTTTTTAATTTTTATACCAACGATGCACAAGAAAAAATGCAGACGCTGGCAAAGGACTTAAAGCAGCTTGCCGGGGTTAAGGCAGTTACCCGTGCTGATAATTACCTGAGCCAGTTTGTAATGCACGATCATGGGGTTTATCCTGAAGGAGGCAACATGCCGACCGCCATTGATGCTCAGAACATTGCCAGCGACCAATACTTTGTAAAGGCCAATGGCATTAAGCTGATAAGTGGCCGCGATTTTATGCCCGGAGATTCGGGCAAAGTGCTTATTAACCAAACGCTTGTAAAAAGACTTAATTTAAACGCCCAAACTGCCCCTGGTGCAAGGCTCTATTCGAAATTTGGAAACAGTCCGGCGTCGTTTGTTACAGTTGCCGGTGTGATGAAGGATTTTAACTACAACTCATTGCATGATGGTGTGCGCCCGTTTATGCTGGTATATGATAATTACGCCGGCGATTTATCATGCATGGTGGTATCGGCCAGCAGTAAGAATTATAAGGAATTGCTGAGCCAGGTAAGCGCAATATGGCATAAAGATCTGCCTTCGGTGCCGTTTGAATATTCATTCCTCGACTCGGAAATTCAAAAGCAGTATGAAACTGAGATTATATTGTCGCAGATCATTAATTCATTTACTTTGATAGCAATCCTTATCTCGTGCCTTGGCTTATTCGGTTTAGCCGCCTTTAGTGCCGAACAGCGTAATAAAGAGATTGGCATACGCAAAGTACTGGGCGCAAGCGTAAGCGGTTTGGTGGGCTTATTGTCGAAGGATTTCTTAATATTGGTTGGGGTTTCATTTGTAATAGCAACGCCCATCGCCTGGTATGGCATGAGCAAATGGCTCCAGGCTTTTGCTTACCGCATACCTTTAAGCTGGTGGATGTTTGCCCTTGCCGGTGTACTGGCTGTGTTAATAGCATTGTTAACAGTGAGCTCTCAGGCAATAAAAGCCGCACTGATGAACCCGGTGAAGAGTTTGAAAAGCGAGTAGATCAGTTTGCAGTTGGCAGCAGGCAGATAAAAATTCAATAATTCACTAAATCAATAATTCAATAATTAAACAGGTCATGATAAAGAACTATTTTAAAATCGCCCTAAGGCAATTGCGTAAGCAAAAAATGTATGCGGCCATCAAGATCGGGGGCTTTGCTTTCAGTATTGCCGCCTGTTTATTAATTGCTTTGTATATCCGCAATGAATTAAGCTACGATAAATCGTACCCGGACGCTGATCGTATTTACAGGCTGGTTGGTGTGTACAATGATAATGGTACGGTTGGATATGATACATATTGGCCCGCTCCGATGGGTAAAACTTTAAAGGCCGACTTCCCCGAAGTGGAACTATCGGGAAGGCTAATGCCGAATACCCTGATGGGCGCTGGCAACGCTGAACTAAAACGAGCTGACCAGGAAGCGAATACCTATGAAGATGGTATTACCTATGCGGACCAGCAAATGCTGGATATACTAAAGGTACCAATGGTATATGGCAACCGGACCCTTGCGCTAAACAACCCGCTGTCCATGGTAATTTCAAAGAGAAAAGCGGATAAATTTTTTCCGGGGCAAAACCCTGTTGGCAAGGTGATGTATTTAAACAATGATAAAACAAAGCCTTATTCAATTGGCGGCGTTATGCAGGATTTCCCGGCAGCCTCACATTTAAAATATGATTTTTTATTGACGCTTACTGGAATGGAGTTTGGGAAGGGTGAACAAAATAACTGGGGCAATTATAATTATCCTGATTACATATTATTAAAAAAAGGCACTGATGTAAAGCAGTTTGAGCACAAGATCACTGAGGCTATTATTAAAAACTACTTTCTTCCGCAAATGATGAGGAACGGGGTTAAGGACGCGGCCAAACAGGCTGCCAAATTTAAATTGACTCTTCAACCCGTAACCGATATAAATCTTTATTCTTACAATATGGATGATGGGCTTTCGCATGGCGATATCCGGTTTATCTGGTTGTTTGGCGCTATTGCAGCTTTTATCCTGATTATCGCCTGTATTAATTTTATCAATCTGTCTACAGCCAAATCAGCCAATCGGGCAAAAGAAGTGGGCTTGCGTAAAGTGGTTGGCTCATACCGAAGTGGTTTAATCAAGCAATTTCTAACAGAATCTTTGCTATACAGTTTTCTTTCCTTTGCCGTGGGGCTGCTGCTGGCGTGGCTTTTGTTACCTTATTTTAATGAATTATCATCCAAATCATTAACTATTCCCTGGGGCGAATGGTGGCTTATTCCGATAGTTTTAATGTCGGCATTTGTTATTGGCATCGCAGCCGGCTTATATCCTGCATTCTATCTTTCTGGTTTTAAACCAATCCAGGTGCTCAAAGGGACGCTCAGTACAGGCAGTAAAAGCTCCATATTAAGGAACAGCCTGGTGGTTTTTCAGTTTGCCGCATCCATTATCCTTATCATCTGCACCTTTGTTATTTATAACCAGATGCAGTACATCCTTAACAAAAAAGTAGGGTTTAATAAGGACCAGGTGGTTATGATAGAGGGCACGAATACGTTGGGTAATAATATAAAAAGTTTTAAAAGTGAGCTGTCGAAACTGGCATCCGTAAAAAGCGTTTCCATAAGCGATTACCTGCCAATAACTGGTACTAAACGCAACGGCAATACTTTTTTTATCGATGGAAGAACAAAACTTGATGCAGGTATTTATGGCCAGTTTTGGCAGGTGGATGATACCTATATCAAAACATTGGGTATGAAACTGGTAGAAGGCCGGAATTTCTCGTACGATATTTCGGACGATACAGCCGGAAAGACGATTATCATTAACCAAACGCTCGCTAAAAAACTCAATCTTAAAAACCCTATCGGCAAACGGATCACAAACGGCTACACATTTACCGTTATTGGGGTGGTACAGGATTTCAATTTTGAACACATGCACGACCAGATCGCGCCGATGGTTTTTCATTTCGGCATAAGCCCCTCAATTGTGACGGTAAAAGTAAAAACGGCCGATATGAAAAATACCCTCCAATCCATTACCAATACCTGGAAAAGTTTCTCGCCATACCAGCCAATCCGTTATACATTTTTGGACGAGAGCTTTGCCAATATGTATGCAGATGTGCAAAGGATGGGCCGTATATTCAGCACCTTCGCCATTCTGGCGATCATTATAGCCTGCTTAGGGCTGTTTGCTTTGTCGGCATTTATGGCCGAACAGCGCAGTAAGGAGATCGGCATCCGAAAGGTATTAGGCGCAAGCGTAAGTGGAATAACAACACTTTTATCATTTGATTTTATAAAGCTGGTGGCACTGGCAATTCTGATTGCCTCGCCGGTAGCATGGTGGGGCATGAACAAATGGCTGCAGGGATTTCAATACAAGATAGCTGTTGAGTGGTGGGTATTTGTAATAGCAGGGCTATTATCCATTGCAATAGCTTTGTTAACGGTAAGTTTTCAGTCAATAAAAGCAGCTGTTGCTAACCCTATTAAGGCTTTGAGGAGCGAGTAGCTGGTCATTAGTCATTAGTCATTGAGTCATTAGTCATTGGGGCATCTAACGGTACAGACCAATGACTAATGACATAATGACCAATGACTACCAAAGAAACAAAGGCAACAGCCATACCGGCGAAACATAGTAAGGATCGTAGTAGGGTTGGTAGTATTCTACTGTTTCTTCCTCAACAATGGTTTCGCCGCCATTGTTGTTGCCGGAGGTTTGGGCCTGGTTTTTCTCTTCTTCAAGCAATTTGATCATCAGTTCCGAGCCCTGGCCTATCATATCCGCCATGGCGTCTTCACCAACTTCTTCCGGTTTGATGGCTGTTTTGCATATCTCTTCTATTTCCGACCATTCATTGTCTGATATCAGGTCCATTTGCCAGCCTGCGGAGCCGGTATCAAACCTGTTCTCGTTAATGAATGACATGAATACGATTTCGGCAGGGTCGATCTTTTTAAATAGGGCAACGGCTATCCGCAGGTCGTCAAAGCGCTCGTCGTTTGTGAAATCAGCCCAGGCATCGTCGGTATTAAAATCAAAATAGCGCGAAAAGGCAAATTCGCCTTTTTCAAGGTCAACAAAAGAAAAGATATCATATACTTTAAGGTATTCGGTATAACGCTTCATAAAGGTGTCAAACACCTCCTGCCCTTTAGCCGTTATCTGGTAATTTATACCTGCGGTTTGTACATATCCTTTCGACATCAAATCTATAAACAAAGGTTCAAGCACACTGTCGTCGCCATTGGCAACAGTTTGAAATTTATGCGTGCCGTTAACCATCTCATTTAAAAGAATAATGGCTTTAAAGGTTTTTTTATTATCGTTGGTTAAAAACATGGTGTTTAATTAAAATTGCCGGATTGTCATGCGGGTTGCCGCACCTAAATCCTCTCCAAAGGCGAGGACTTTTAGAACCCTCTCCTTTGGAGAGGGCAGGGTGAGGCTTAATTCAACAATTTAGTTCTCTTAGCCTTAATTGCTTCCAAGGCACTTGAGGTAGAACCCGTACCTAAGGCTTTATTAATCTCCTGTTCTGTTGATAAAGTTGAATCATCTATCTGCGCGTAAGCGGCAGCACGGAATTCCTGGGCCGATGCTTTCTCATCCATGCGGTTCAGCGTTGCCATCAATCCGTCGGTATCAACGCTTGATAGTGTTTTATTGATCTTCTCAGAAACTTCGGCTGTTTTGGCCCGCGAATTTATGAGTTGCGCACGGCTTTCAGTTTCAGCTATCTGGTCTTTAATCTGCTTTATTTTAAGGTCCATTACAGCAAGGGCGCTTTCTTCTTTTTCGGCCATCTTTGCAAACTGGTCGGCTTCGTTTATTGCGGCCTGGTGTGCTTCGGCAGCTTTGGTAGCCAGCTCGTTGCCTTTGGCTTCGTCCAGTTGTTTGCTTTCAACGCGGTCCAATAATTCATTGGTCTTTTTTTCCCAGTCATCGGCATTGTTGCGGAATTGCAATTCACTTGCGCGGTGCTGCAGGGCAAGCGCCTTAATTTCGGCTTCGCCCTGTATAGCCTGCTGGTAGTTGGACCGTAGTTCGCGAAGGATCTGTTCGGCCATTTTTGCCGGATCTTCTAATTTATCAACCGCGGCGTTAGCTTCTGCCTGGCCTATGCGGAATAATCTGTCGAATATGCTCATTATATTAAAAATTTAGATGTTAAGGTTAATTGTTCGTATTAATTGGCCCGAATCCATACCACTATCTACTCGTGAAAATTCGTACCCATTCGTGAAAATTCGTCTCTTAAATTACCGTCTGCGACCAAACCCGCCGCGGCTGTGGCCGAAACCGGATCTTCCTGAACTTCTGCTGCCGAAGCCGCCGCTGCGTACAGGTTGTGAACTGCGTGTACCAAATGACCTTTGCGATCTGGAGGGATTACTTAAACTGCTCCGGCTCGACATGGCCGGCGAAGTTGTCGGCCTGAAAGTGCTGTAAGTATGCACACGCGTATAATAAGAAGGGTAGTAGCCATAGTGGTACATCGGCATATAATAGCTATGCGGACGCATCAAATAACTCATCAGTAAAAAATCGGTAAATGTAAACGACGAGTGGTAGTAATTGTTATACCCGGCATAATCAGGATTGCCCTGGATACTCAGGTCAGCAGTGTTGTTATCGGTCGGCGCAACGTTAATGCTGGCAACGGTCACCGATTCCGAACTGCTTACGTCGTCCACCACTTTCAATTTATTTTTGTCGCTTTCTTCAACTTTCAGGTAATCGATGTTGCCATCCTTATCTAAATCAAGGTTATTGATATGGTTATTGGGATCATTGATGGCTTTTTCAAGCGTCTGCGGGTCGGTGCTGGTTTTAACCAGTTGCGCCAGTTTGTTAACATCAAAACCTGCTGTCGTATTATTTTCGATGGTTACGTTGTTTTGCTGCTGCGGTGGGTTTTGCATGCAACCAGCCGCAAGGAACACTATTGCGGTTAGCGCTATAAGTATTTTTTTCATGGAAATTTTTTTGAGTAAAATTATAAAGTGTAAACGATCAAAGCGAATGTTAATTGTTGTTTATTACTGCCTGGCATTTTAGTCCTGATTTGTATGATTTAGACAGACGACAGGATAAGATGTTACAGGAATTTATAAAAGAATGAGTTGCAGATTGTACAATCAGGTTTTTGCATAGTGGCAGTTTGCCGTGAATTGTCTGAATCAGAATTTTTCACATGGTGTTTGTTTTCAATGGCGTTCAAGAGGGCTACGCCGTTTGCAGAATTTTAGAATTAACAGAATTTAAAAGACAAGCATCTTGAAAATTCTAAAATTCTGAGAATTCTGACTCAGAAAAAAAATATTTTATATCTGTATAACTGTACCCAATTGCCATTGTGAAACGATGACTATCGCAGGTTTGCCCTCATATAGTATTGCCACGCCACTAAAATGCCCTATCCCATTTTTCCACCAGGAACTTGTTTGTTTATTTAACTTCTCTCCTTTAACAATGATTGTTAACTGATGTTTAGGATATTTGCCACCAATGTATAAAAACGTTAGGGAATCGTTAATGGCCTTTATTTCGGATACCGTGTCTCGAACATAAACATTTGACCCTAATAGCTTAACAATATCTTTTGCCGGAGTACCGGTAGCCTCCAGTGTCTTTTGACTCTTCAGCATAAAATCCAGTTCTGTTGCATTTTGGGCATAAGCATTTGATAGCCTGAAAATCAGGAACAGACAGATAATGATCAAAGGTTTTGGTTTCATTTAGGTGATCTGTTTTTTAAATTTTTGTATAGTAAATCAATGCATTACTATAAATAAACCTTTATAATAACCTTCCTTTACCCACCCGCCAATGGATACCCTTTGCTGGTCCAGTTTGTATTCAAATTTTTGCTAAGGTTTAACAATTTAAAATTTGTAAAACCGAGTTTTTGCAATTCAAGGAATGCCGGCCGTATGTTCGGGCATTTGGTAAAGGGGCAGCACCCGCAATAAATAACAATGGCGGCGTTTTTGGGCAGCGAACTGAGTGCCTTTTTAAATGTTTCAAGGTTTGCTTTATCGCTAACCGGGCCTATGTGTTTTGCCCCTTTTATGTCTTCAACCGCGCCGATGTTAAATATCAGCGGCTTGGTAGCTGCCGGATTTTTTATAATGGCGGCTAAGTCAGCGGGTTCCATCAACTGGTTTTCTGTCCAGGGGTTTGGCTTATCAAGGGATGCAATAGTGCCCGGAGACGTTTGCGCCTTGGATTGTAAATAAGTAAAACTTGTAATTGAAAGGCAAATAAATGCGGTTAAAAAAAAAGTTTTCATAAAAAAATTTATCAGGATATTTGTCGGTTTAAATATAGGGTTTATTATGGATCAAATTAAAAAAGAACACTGGGAACAGGTATATAATACCCGTAATCCCGGCCAGGTAAGCTGGACGCAACCCGTTCCCCAAACATCCCTTGATTTTATTCATAGTTTTCATCTGCCTAAAACTTCGAAAATTATTGATGTAGGCGGTGGCGACAGCAGGCTGGTTGATTGCCTGTTGAAAGAAGGTTTTAAAAATATCACCGTACTTGACATTTCGGCGGCAGCACTAAAAAAGGCGCAAACAAGGCTTGGCGCTGATAGTAAACTGGTTAAATGGGTGGAGGCTGATGTAAACGATTTTAAACCCGCCGAAAAGTATGACCTTTGGCATGACCGGGCGACCTTTCATTTTTTAACGGCGAAAAAAGAAGTGTCATCGTACCTTGGTATTGCAGGGAAAGCGGTTAAAAAATATTTGGTGATCGGCACTTTTTCTGAAAAAGGCCCCGAAAAATGCAGCGGGCTTCCCGTAAAACAATATACCGAAGAACAATTACAAAATCAGTTAACAAAAGACTTCGTCAAGATCAGGTGCATCAACGAGGACCATATAACCCCGTTTGAAACTAAACAGAATTTCCTTTTCTGTAGTTTCAAAAAGAAATAACAGAGAACCAAAACAGCTTAAATTTATATGAAAAGAATCTATACGCTAACTCTATTGCTTACACTTTGTTTTACAGGCATGGCACAGGTAAACACAAACAATAAACCCACCCGGACAATCTTTGCCTACGGCGGGAGTTTCACAAAATCCTTTATGCGCTATGTGATCACGTTAACCAAGAAGGAAAACCCAAGGATTTGCTTTTTACCGACAGCTACCGGCGATAATGCCACTACCATCCTTGCCTGGTACGAGGCCTGCCAGGACCTGCCGATGAGGCCTTATGTACAAAAATCTTTTATAGCATCTTACACCGAGCCGGTAAGTTTTGAAGAAAACCTGCTGAGCATGGACGCCATCATTGTAAGCGGCGGCAATACCCTTAACATGATGGCGATATGGAAGGCGCAGGGTATAGATACCGTATTGAGGAAAGCCTACAACAAAGGTATTGTGATGGCCGGCGGCAGCGCAGGCTCACTATGCTGGTTCCAGGGTGGCACTACCGATTCGCGGCCAAAGGACCTGACTATTGTGAAATGCCTGGGCTTTATCCAAACCAGTCATTGCCCGCATTACCATAGCGAACTTCTTCGTAAACCGGTTTATTTTTCGAATATCTTAAAGGGAAGGCTAAGTCCCGGGTACGCCATTGACGACCTTGCCGGGGTGGTTTTTGAAAATGAAAAGTATGTTCGTTCCGTTGCGGCTGATGATAAGAGCAATGCCTACTATGTTTCAGTTATAAACGGAAAGATTGATGAAAAGCTTTTGCCGGTGGCAGAGATATTGAAATAGGAGGTTGGTGATTGTCTGAATCAGAATTTTCAGAATTTGAGAATTTTCAGAATGAAGGTGCATTTGTTTTCGTTGAACTATCAGACAGCAATTCTGTATATTTGTGTGGCTTGTTAAAATAAACAAAATGGTGTATAAGCAAATTTTAGTCCCCGATAAAAAAAATCATACCATTGAAATGCCTGAACAGTTTTTTGGTAAGAAGGTTGAAGTCATTGTAGTTGCGTTAAATGATGCCGCAAACAATGTAAATCCTGTTCCGCCTCCGGGTAAAAAAGTTTCGGTTAATGAGTTGTTTGAAAATTTTGGCGATGCTCCTGATTTTCCATCCATAGAAGAAATAAGAACAAAAGCCTGGCCGTCTAAATGGTGATTTTTGATACCGGTATCCTTATTGAGTTGTATAGGGGAAATCCAGTAGTAAAGGAAGAAATTCAGAACATACGAGCTGACATTTTTTATGTGAGCAGCATTACTATGGCAGAATTTATGGTTGGGGCAAAAAATAAGGATGACTTTAAAAGGATTGAAAATCAGTTAAGTAAATACACCCCATTACCGGTTAATACGGAAATCACTGATATTTTCATTGATCTTTTCAGGGCTTTTACATTGAGCCGCCGGCCTGGTATAGCCGATACCCTTATTGCTGCCACTGCATTGTATTATCATCTTCCGCTTTACACGTTAAATAAAAAGCATTTTCAGTTTATTCCGGGTATCCAATTGATATGAAAGCGTTTGAAATTGAGCAAACATAGTCACATCACATTCTGCTAATTCTCAAATTCTGTAAATTCTGATTCAGACAAAATTCAATTCCTATCTTTGCCAAAATATGAAATACCTGCGCTGGCTTTTGTTCCCGTTTTCGTTATTGTATGGCCTGGTGGTCATTATACGTAACTGGTGCTATGATGCAGGTTATTTTAGGAGCTACAGGTTTACAAAACCGGTAATTTCCGTAGGTAACCTTGATGTTGGCGGTGCAGGCAAAAGCCCGATGACTGAATACCTTATCCGTTTGCTGAAAAATGATCATAAGCTGGCTACATTAAGCAGAGGTTATGGACGATTAACAAAAGGATATTTAAAAGCAGAATCAAGAGTCAGGAGTCAGGAATCAAGAACCAAGAGTCAAGAATCAGGAGAACAGGTTGACCACTCACTACTTACTGCCACTGCTACTACTACGACTGCTTCTAATTTCGGCGACGAACCTGCCCAGTTCAAACATAAATTCCCGGATATTACTGTGGCTGTTTGCGAAAATAGGGTGGAGGGAATAAAACAACTGCTGCCTGATCACGACCTTATCCTGTTGGACGACGCTTACCAGCACCGGGCCGTTGAACCGGGCCTCAGCATATTATTGTTTGATTATAACCGGATAAATGAGCCGCATTTACTGTTGCCGGCCGGAAACCTGCGCGAGCCTTTCAGCGGACGCTGGCGGGCGCAGATACTTATTGTAAGTAAATGCCCTCAGGCGCTTACTGTGGATGAACAGGCGGCTATCGCACAAAAAATACAGCCGCTTCCTTATCAGCATTTGTTTTTTACGGCTATCAACTACCGGCATTTGCAGGATATGGAAGGCCGCAATGCGGAAATGGTGATTGATGAGGATACCACTGTTTTTTTATTAACCGGCATAGCCAATGCCAAACCGATTTTGCAGTATTTAAAAGGAAGTACATCGCATATTATTCATCATAATTATCCCGATCATCACCCCTTTACCTTAAAAAATATCACTAAACTTGCCGATGAATTCCAAAGCTGTCCGTCACAAAAAAAAATAATCCTTACAACAGAAAAGGATGCGCAGCGTTTAGAAGAATCCTGGTTCAGATCAGCTTTGCCTGATGAGGCAGACTTGTTTGTTTTTGTGATACCCATTGCGGTTGAATTTTTAAACGGCGGCGGAGAACAGTTTAACCGGTTAATAATTGATTATGTTAGAGAGCATACAACACACAACTGACTACATTAAAAGCCACACAGGTAATTTTGAACCCGAGGTTGGCATAATTTTAGGGACTGGCCTTGGCGGCCTGGTCAGTGAGATTGAAGTTGAAAAACAGCTGATGTACGCCAACATCCCTGATTTTCCTATTTCTACATTAGAGTTTCATTCGGGTAAACTGATTTTTGGCAAACTAAACGGGGTAAAGGTTGTTGCCATGCAGGGCCGTTTGCATTATTACGAAGGGTACAATATGCAGCAGATCACGTTTCCGGTAAGGGTGATGAAAATGCTGGGCGTAAAAACTCTTTTTGTATCCAACGCCAGTGGCTCGCTGAACCCGGCTTTTAGGAAAGGTGATTTGATGGTGATTGAAGACCATATTAATCTGAAGGCGAATAACCCTTTGGTTGGCAGGAACGTAGATGAACTTGGCCCGCGTTTTCCGGACATGAGCGAGCCTTACAACCCCGCTTTGATAGCTAAAGCATTAGATATAGCATCGGCAAACAATATTACATGCCACAAAGGAGTTTATGTTGCGGTAACCGGCCCCAACCTTGAAACAAAGGCCGAATATAAATATTTGCGGATTATTGGCGGTGATGCCGTTGGGATGAGCACCGTGCCCGAAGTGATAGTGGCCAATCACATGGGTTTGCCGGTATTTGCAATATCCGTTTTAACTGACGAGGGGTTTCCTGAAACATTAAAACCGGTATCGGTTGAAGAGATATTGGCAGTAGCCCGGGAAGCGGAGCCTAAAATGACATTGATACTAAAAGAATTGATAGCTGGTTTTTGATGCCTGATAAGTTGAAGTACATACTATTATTATTGATTTGCGCTTTTGCGCAAACTGTTTTCGCGCAGTCAACAAGTAACCCTAATTATCCGGGTAATAATCCCAATTATCCAAACCAGCAGCGGATGAATACCCGCGACACCGGTACCGCTAAAGTATATACCGCCGACCAGCAGCTGGATACCTTGCGGAAGAAGCTGGATAAAAAGAAAGATACTGTGGTTTTCAGCTCGAAATTTATCAGGTACACCAATGAGCGTTTGTTAAAAGACAGCACCCGGTTATTAAGATTAGATACAGGCCTGTATGGTTTTGAAAATTACAGCCCGCTTGATCAGCCGCGCAGCCCCAGAATAAGTTTGGGCAACACCGGCCGCGATGAAAGGAGCCTGCTGTACGAGCCATCAAAAACCATTGGGTTTGATGCCGGGCTGCATACCCTTGATGCTTATTTATTAAACCCTCAGGATATAAATTATTATCGGGCCCGTGTGCCTTATACCGATCTTTATATGGTGACCGGTGGCCTTAAAGAACAGATATTTAAAGTGCTGCATACCCAAAATGTCAACCCGCAGCTCAACGTGGGGTTTAATTTGAATTTCATAGGGTCGCAGGGTTTTTACAGTAATGTTGGTCAGTTGCTTCAAAATGTCAGCGATGTAAATGTTGGCGTTTTTTCCTGGTACGAATCGAAAAACAAAAGATATAACCTGCTGGGAAATTTCATATACAATAATTTAAAGACGCCCGAAACAGGTTCAATACTAAAGGATTCCATTTTTAAAGTCGGGTCTATTGATAAAACAGGTGAACCGGTACGTTTGCCAAATACTTACGGGCAATGGACAGGGAGCGGTATTTATTTAAAGCAATCTTATTATATCGGGCGCATCGACAGTCTTAAATCCAGTATTTTGCCGACACAGCGTGTGGCCTACACACTGAATTATAATACCCGGAAATATAATTTTAAACAGAATGACCCGGATACCTATAACGTTTTCCCCGATTATTATTTCGAATCAAACTACGCCAGGGATTCGCTTACAGTTACGCACCTGCAAAACGATTTTTCGTACAGCTTTTACCTGCGGAGTAAGAACGCAAAATTCATTAAGAATGAGGTAAAACTTGATTTGGGCCTTACACAGGATTATTACCAGTATAACCAATCTGTACGGGATACAGCTTTAAACCAGTATGGCGTTAAAGTTAACCAGGCCACAAAGGTACAGGGTTCATCATTTCAGGATATTACTTTAAAAGTCAAATTTAGTTACCGGCTTAACGACAGGATGGGTCTTGAGGGCGATCTGCAGCAAATTGCCCAGGGGCGGGACGCCGGGGATTTTTTATACGATGCAAAACTTAACCTGGCAGGCAATAGCAAGGCAGGCAGGATAGTTTTTGAAGGCTATTCCCAAAGCAGCGCCCCGCCGATGGTTTATACCAATTGGATCTCCGACCACTTTATTTTTCATAATAAGTTTAAGAATCAAAAAACAAACAGTGTATCATTTAACTATATAAACGATGCAATAAAGCTTGATTTGAAGGCCGAATACTTTTTGATAAGTGATTATTTATATTTTGCCGCCCAGCCGGGGGGTATTGACGCCGCGCCTGCACAAATTGGCGCTGATATTAACCTGCTGAAAGTAAGTTTGGGTAAAAGCTTTGCCTGGCACAGATGGCATTTTGATGATTATATCGTATATCAGAAAACAGATTTTCAATCAACCCTGCGCACACCGGAATTTTATAACTATTGCAGCCTGTATTATAAAACGCTGTTGTTTAATGTACTGTATTCAAACATAGGGATCAATGTGCGTTATAATTCCGAATATGTGGCGCCATCTTATGCAACGGGACTTGGTCAGTTTTATAACGGGACAAATGTTACGTTTTCATCGTACCCTATAGCAACTGTTTTTTTTAAAGCAACCCTGCAGCATACCAACTTCTTTTTGATGTATGATTACGTAAACCAGGGATTATTAAGCCCCGGCTACTACACCGTAAACCGATACCCCCAAATGGACCGCATCCTGAAGGTTGGGGTATCGTGGTTGTTTTATAATTGAGTTTGCAGTTTTGAGTTTGCAGTAGGCAGTTCTCCGTTGGCAGTTTTAGGCGGTAGGACAGTTTGCAGTAAACAGAAAAGCCAACTGCAAACTGCCAACTGAAATCACGTCTTCTGTTTCTTCTTCTTCGCCGCCGGGAACAATACATTGTTTAAAATAAGGCGGTAGCCCGGCGAATTTGGGTGCAGTTTCAAATCGGTTGGCGGGTCGCCTACTATATGCTGGTAATCTTCCGGGTCGTGACCGCCATAGAAGGTCCATTGCCCTTTTCCGTACTCGCCATGGATATAGCGGGCCTCGTTATTGCTTTTCATTTCGCCCATAATGGTTACCCCCGGCTTTATAAATTTCTCGTTAAAGGCGGTGGTGAGGCCCATAAAGCCTTTGATTACTTTATCATGGTCCTGGGTAAGCATACTGGGTACCACGTCCCATTTTGCGGAAAAGTCAAACAGGGTAAAAAAGTCGCGGGTGCGCTCCACCTGCCGGGTAGCGGTAACATCAATATTGCTGAACTGGTGCGACATCGGGTTCATATCCAGCGTGAAATTCTGAAAGGCAAAGGTCTGACTGAAATCTAATTTAGATTGTGCATCAGGGTCGGCGGCATCGCCGTCAAACATCGGTTCGCATATATCGGTATTGGCTGCGGCAAGTGCAATATCGAATGTATCCGTACCCGAACACATCGCAAAAAGGAACCCGCCGCCTGCGCAAAAATCACGGATATTTTCGGCAACGGCCCGTTTCATTTCCGACACTTTTTTAAAGCCCAGTTTATGCGCCGTAGCTTCCTGTATCTTAACATCATCATTATACCATTCCGCATACCTGAAAGCGCCGTAAAATTTGCTGTACTGCCCGGTAAAATCTTCGTGGTGCAGGTGCAGCCAGTCGTATTTGGGCAGGTCGCCGCGGATCACTTCCTCATCGTACACCACATCATAGGGGATCTCGGCATATTTTAAAACCAGGGTCACGGCATCGTCCCATGGCAATTTATTTTTAGGCGAATACACCGCCATTTTAGGCGCTTTTTCCAGCTTCACCACATCCATATTTACCGATGGGTCGCTAACTTCCCTTAGTATCTGATCTACTTTGGCATCAGCCAATACCTCATAGCTTACCCCGCGGATCTTACATTCCTGTTCAACTTTTTGATCGTACTTCATCATAAAGCTGCCGCCCCTGTAATTGAGCAGCCAGTCAACCTCTACGCCGTTTTTAAGCGTCCAGAAGGCAATACCATAAGATTTCAGGTGGTCTTTTTGCGCATCATCCATTGGGATTAATATGGAGGCGGCCCTGCCGAAGAAAGGTAAAAGGTAAAAGGTGAAAGCTAAAAGGTATTTAGCGGGGAAAGGTGAAAGGCGAAAGGTAAAAGGTGAAAGGCGCCTGTTTTTTTTCATGATTTTCTTTTATTCCCGTTTTCAAAGATAACGAATAATTGGATAGGGTATTACGTTGGTGATTAGATAAGAGATTAGTCGATTTTTTAGTTTGAAATGAAAAGTTTACGTAAAGTGTAAACTTTTATGTATATTTGGATAATAATGTATGTAATACATAGCGAAAGCGGCAGCGAAATCCGGGTTGTTATCAGTAAACTTGATGCAAAAGAGATTGCGTTAATCAATAGAAGTAAGCGTTTTGACTTCAACTGGAATAAAGAAAAGCAGTATGATGTTTACAAATTAAACGCTGAAGGTATTGATGAGCCTCTCGGGTTAATGTCGTTGGCTGATCGCCCGGCTGACTTTGCGATTGAAATCAGGCTACTTGCATCATCTTTGGAGAATGTAAGTAAGACAAAGCGGTATCAAAGAATAGCTGGTTGCTTAATTGCATTCGCATGCAGAAAAGCGTTTGAGGCAGGTTATGGTGGTTATGTTTGTTTGAAGCCCAAAACTGAATTAAAAGACCATTATCAGGATGTGTATGGATTTGTTTCCACGAAATTATTTTTGGTAACTCACGGACATAATTCCTCATCTTTAATTAAGAAATATTATGAAAAGCGGGACGAACAATAAGTATGAATTAACGGATTTTTCGAAGTTGAGTAATGAGGAATTGGCGGAAGCTTTTATATTTCCCTCAAAGGAGCCGTTGACTGTAAAAGAAAAACAGGAAGAAGAAGAATTTTGGCAGGAAAGAAGAAAACAGTTTGCGAACAGAACACCTCAACAGCAGATTTATGATAAGTTGCTGCAATTAAAATTCCAGTTGGAAGATTATGTTGGCAGCAATCAATACCATGCTGTTTTAAACTTTGGCTATTTCTTAAATGAATATGTGAACAGACAGGATAAACAGGATAAAGAATTTGCAGCTGAGATTGATGTAAAACCCGCTGTATTCAGTCAATACCTTAACAATCACCGGAAACCGACCGAAAAATTCGTTATCAGGCTGGAATTGCATTCTAATGGCATGATCCCTGCCCTCACATGGTTCAAACTGTTACAAAAGGACAAGGAACATGAAATTATGACTAATACCAGCATTAGGATAGAAGAAAGCAGGCATATTAAAAACCGACTGGAATTTGCTTATCAATAAAAAACACTTCAGGCATTCCTTCAATCCACATCAGCTATACTTATAATCCGCTGGCGGGCTTAGCTTTGTCAACTTTTTAAAAGTTGGCAAACCAGGCGAATTCGCTGCTCCTTTAGGAGCAAAAGGTCGGTAGAAAAGAAAATTGTACCCATCATTTTGCGCCGTAGGTGCAATACTTTGCAAACTGTTTATTCGAGCGGTTTAAAGATGTACCTTTCATCATAATATAAAGGAAAATCGTTGGATAAGAAAAATAGCGTTTTGGAAGACATTTTGCGGTGCAAGGCGCAAACGTTTCATACCTGACGGCATGAAAATCCCCGCCGGCTGTTTTTCTACCGACCTTTGACCCCGATGGGGTCTGTGGTATCCTATACCGATTTAGTCTTCATCAAAATAATCAGAATCTATTTTTTTGATTTCATAGATATTTTGAACTGATACCCCAAGGTTATAATCAATCATATATTGAGCGAGTTTTCCGCCATCAATTAAAACAATTTTAGTTTCATTTCTTGGCATATAATCTAAAGCTTCTTTAGAAAAATAAGATGTTGTTATAAAAACGCCCTTTTTAGCGCCCTGCCCTGCCAACGCACCTACAAATCTGTGCAGTTCTGGCCTGCCAACTACACCCTCCCAACGTTTGGCCTGTATATAAATAACATCCAAACCAAGTTTATCTTCCTTTATAACACCGTCAATGCCTTCATCATTCGTGTATCTTGTTGCTTTTCCTGCTTCAGCTATGGAACCACCATAACCCATTTTAACCAAAAGTTCAACTACGATTTTTTCGAAAAAAGCCGGATGCACTGATTTTAGTTTTGAAAGCAGCTCTGCTTCTAAAGATTGGCGAATTTGTTTATATCCATTTTCTATTTGCTCTTCTGGCGTTTCCTTTATAATATCAATATCACCAATTGTTTTGGAATTGATTGGAGATTTCGGTTCAGGTATCTCTTTATTTTTATTGCTCTCAATTGAGTTTTTATAATTGGGGACATTCTCACTTAAATAACGTATGGTAATTCTTTCAGGGTTTTTTAAAAGAATTCTTTTTCCCTCGACTGTTATTTTAAATATCCCCCTATTAACATTTTCAATTAAATCAGCCATTTTTAAATGTGCTTTCGCCCAATGAACCCTATTATAAAATACCTTCTGAACTTTACTTGGCAACCATTCATTTAACTCTTCCTCGGTTAATTTAAATTCGCTCGCAAGATGAGTAACAGAATCTTTTGTTGAATGATTTTTTTCGTCAGCAATAAATTTAAGCAACGGCAACATTAATGTTTGAAAGTCAGGTATCATCTTTATTTTTTTGATTTCTGTAGGATGGGTTCTCAACAGGCTTCCAATATACTAAACTTTTGTTACTTTCACCTTTCAGCTTTCACCTTTCGCCTCCTTTTACTACCTTTGCCATCTGTTTTAAAAATAACAAATGAGCAAAGCGATTATCAAAACCGAAAAGGGCGACATGACTGTCGAATTTTACGATAAGGATGCCCCGAATACAGTGGCTAATTTTAAGAAATTGGCTACATCAGGGTTCTATAACAACGTGACTTTTCACCGTGTTATCCCTAACTTTATGATCCAGGGCGGCGACCCGACAGGTACCGGCGCTGGTGGTCCCGGTTACAAAATCGACTGTGAATTAACAGGCGAAAACCAATACCACGACCGCGGTGTATTATCAATGGCCCATGCCGGCAGGAATACAGGCGGCTCACAGTTTTTTATCTGCCATAGCCGTGCCAACACAGCCCACCTCGACAGGAACCATACTGTTTTTGGTAAAGTAATTGAAAACGTTGACGTAGTTGACGCGATAAGGCAGGGTGATAAGATTTTAGGAATAGAGGTAATTGAGGAATAAGTTAAAAATGTTAAAAAGGTTGTAATAGTTGTAAAGGTTAAATTAACCTGGCACTATACCATTTACAACTATTACAACGTTTTTAACCCTTACAACATAACATAAATGAATTTACTGGGAATTGTAGCGGTATCGGGGAAACCCGGACTATGGAAGGCATTGGCTCAAAATAAAACGGGTTATATTTTAGAGAGTCTGGATGAACATAAAACCAAACTTGTTGCCAATTTATCTACCGCCAAAATTGCGGCGCTGCACGAGATTACGCTGTTTGGGCTGGAGGATGATATTAAGCTGATAGACGTTTTTGAACGGATGAAAAGCGCCAAAAATGTTCCTGATGCGAAAGCTGACGGCAAAAAGCTGCGTGAGTTTTTCAGGGAAGCAGCCCCCGATCATGACGAAGAAAAGGTTTATGCTTCGGACATGAAAAAGGTGATCAGCTGGTATCAGGTATTGAAGGATCTCCCCATATTTAATGAAGTTGAACAAGAAACCCCGGTTGCTGAAGAGGCCCCTGTTATAGAAGAACCTGTAACTGAAGAAGCTGTAGAACCGGTTGAGGCTGCTGTAGCGGTTGCAGAGGAAACTCCGGCTGCCAAACCAAAGGCAAAAGCCAAAAAGGCCCCTGCGAAAAAAGCATAAAAATTTATTTTAATTGAACGGGTAGAGACGCGATGCATCGCGTCTCTACGACGTCATTCAGCAACCCAAATGCCTGCACTCCGCATCCGAAAATTCTGGCTCAAACGTGCTGTGACTTATATTCAAATGCTCCAAACGGTGCCGGAGATCATACTTAATGGCATCAAAAGATGACAGGTATTCAGGGTTTATCACAATATGGGCGGTTAAAGCGTTATCCGTTGTACTTAAAGCCCAAACATGCATGTGGTGTACATCAATTACCCCTTTGCCTTTTAGCAATTCAGCTTTAATTTCGTCAAGATCTATGGCCTTGGGTACGCCATCCATTTCGAGCCTTAAACTATCTGACAACAGGCTCCAGGTGCCCCTCAATATCACAATAGCGATAATTATACTAACCGCGCTGTCTATCCAATATAGTTTGGTGAAATAGATGATTATACCCGAAATTACTACGCCCATGGATACCATGGCATCAATAGCCATGTGCAGGTAAGCGCCTTTTACATTAAGGTCTTTGTCCTTATCTTTCACAAACAGCCATGCGGTAAAAGAGTTGATGCCTATGCCGATAAAAGCAACCCAGGCCATCGTACCGCCGTCAACCTTTTCGAAGTGCATAAAGCGCATAATGGCTTCGTATCCTATAAAACCTACTGCTGCAAATAATATTAGCGCGTTAAAAAAGGATACGATGATGGTTGAGCGTTTATAGCCATAAGTATATTTGCTGGTGGCATTTACCTTGGTAAGTTTAAAGGCAAGCAGTGCAAGCGCAAGGCCAGCCACATCGCTCAGGTTATGCCCGGCATCTGTTAACAACGACAGTGAATGTGTGGCCAGGCCGGCTATCACTTCAATAATTACAAATGCCGAATTTAAAATAATGCCTGCAATAAAAGCCGTATTAAGATGATCAAGCTTTGGGGCATGATCGTGATGGTGATGATGCGAATGATCGTGACCTGCTGACATTATGCAAAGTTAAGGAATTTTTTTTGGTGAGTGGTGAAAGGTGAGAAGTGAGTGGTCAGTGAAATGGTCATTTGATTCGCCATTCACCTCTCACTACTCACCACCTCACTCATGATGATAGGGCTCACCCTTTATTATCGTAAACGCGCGGTATAATTGCTCAACAAAAAACAGCCGCACCATTTGATGGGAAAAAGTCATGGCGGATAGTGATAGTTTGTCGTTTGCCCTTTCGTAAACCGGGACGCTGAACCCGTAGGGCCCGCCGACAACAAAAACAAGATTGGCGATTGATCCCAGGGCTTTTTTATCAATATATGCCGCAAATTGAGTTGAGGACAACTCCATGCCATTTTCGTCGAGCAGGATCACATGATCTAAAGGCAATATTTTTTTGAGGATCAGTTCCCCTTCTTTTGCTTTCTGTTGCTCCTGGGTTAAGGCTTTTGTGTTTTTAAGCTCATCAATTTCAATGATCGTTAACCGTGTATAATGTTTCAGCCGGTTAACATATTTTTCTATCCCTTCTTTTAAATAGGCTTCTTCGGTTTTACCAACGGTTATAAAAGTGATTTTCATGGTGCAAAGATGTTGAAATGTTATATTGTTGAAATGTTGTAAGGTTGAAATGTTGTAATGTTATTGAAATGTTGTAAAGTTGCAAAATTGAAATGTTATGTTTAGTGTTTAGGTCGATTCTTTTCCGGATTTCGGGCTTATTAATCAACAATTCAATAAATCACTAATTCACTAATTCAATAAATGGATATCATCAACGATTATAAACAAAGGGCTGAATTTGCCCGGCAGGAGGCGGATAAATACAAAAAACTGGCAAATACCTATTCTTTATACAGGCTTGTTGTTTTTGGCTTTTTTATCCTTGGTGTTTGCCTGGCTATTGCCGTTGATGAGATAGCCGTCATCGCTTTTTCGCTGGTGGTGCTGATTGTTTGCTTTAGCTGGCTGATCAGGAAACAGAACGGCTTTGAAACTTTAAAAAACTACTATCTGGATATTAAGAAAGTTAATGAAAATGAAATTGGGAGCATACTTCACCACGCCAATATATACGATAATGGTGCCGGGTTTGCAAACGATAAGCACTATTACACATCGGATCTTGATATTTTTGGGCCTAATTCCTTGTTTCAGCTCATCAACAGGGGCGCTACGCTGCCCGGAACGGTGAAGCTGGCCCGATGGCTGAACGCACCGGCTGACAAAGCGGCGGTATTATCGCGCCAGCAGGCTGTTGAGGAAATTGCGGGTAAAAACGACTGGAAACTTGATCTGCAGGCCCACCTGTTGTCTTCATTAAAACAGCAAAGGGACCAAATAAAAAACCTGCTTAGCTATTTAAAGATCCCCGTTGAACTGGAAGACGAAAAATGGCTGAAAGGATATGCCAAAGCTGCCCCCTTTGTTTTATTAGCAGTAGTTGTTATTGGTATATTTTATATACCCGCACGTTATTTTATACCGGTTGTTTGCTTTTTTAATTACCGGATGAGCTCTTCGAGGTCGGAAATTGTAGATAAAACCGACCTGATCGCCGGCCGGATAGGTTTAACCCTCGCTCATTTTGTGCTGGCTTTTAAAAGCATTGAAAATGAAGAATGGCAGTCTGCAGGCGCAAATGACCTGGCTGCAAAAATTAAAGGCAGCGACGGGGGAGGGGTTTCTGACCAGATTGAACAGCTTTCCAGATTGATCAATAAGCTTAACTATCGTTTAAATCTGCTGGTGAAAATTATTTTGAATGTGATTTTTATCTGGGATATACGGCAGATCATCGCGATTGAACGCTGGAAAACAACAAACCGGCAAAGTATCGAAACTGCTTTTGACGTGATTGCCGAATTTGAGGCGCTGATCAGCCTGGCCAGCCTGCGCATCAATAACCCTGGCTGGTGTATGCCCGAAATTGTTGAAAGCGCGGGGTACACGCTAATCACCAAAGACCTGGCGCATCCGCTTATTTATAGCAAAAATCGTGTTGAAAACAATTATGAGCTGGATGATACCTTTAAGATCGACATTATTACCGGCTCAAACATGGCGGGTAAAAGTACTTTTTTACGTACCACCGGGATAAATACCGTGCTTGCGCTATGTGGAGCCCCTGTGTGTGCAAGCGCTATGAAAGTATCGGTGATGACCATCATTACCTATATGCGCATCAAAGATTCTTTAAACGAGAGCACATCCACCTTTAAGGCTGAACTCGACCGTCTGCAAATGCTGCTGAAAGCTGTTGAGGGCGAACAAAAGGTTTTCTTTTTGATAGATGAGATGCTGCGTGGTACCAATTCGGTTGACAAATATTTAGGCTCAAGGGCTGTAATTGAACAGCTGATCGGCAAAAAGGCAGTAGGAATGGTTGCCACCCATGACCTCCAGATAGCCGAATTAGAAGCGAAACACCCGGCTTATATCCGTAATTTTTACTTCGATATACAGGTAAAAGACGGGGAAATGCTGTTTGATTATAAAATAAAGCACGGCGAGTGTAAAACCTTTAATGCATCCTTACTGCTGAAACAAATAGGGATTGATGTAGAAGCAGAATAGAGTCAAGAATCAAGAGCCAAGAATCAGGATTAAGAAAAAATAAAGAGCCAGGAATGCGTTGATGTCCTGGCTCTTGAATCTTGGTTCCTGGCTCTGATTTATCTTCCGCCGCCGCCACCTGCTCCGCCAATACCCTGATCGCCTTGTTTCAGGTCGTCGTTATTAACACCTTTCTTTTTCTCGTTCGGGTTGCTGAAGGTTGTTTTACCAAAGCTGTAGCTAAATGTTAAACCCACAGAACGGAACGGAAACTGGAACTTGCTGCTTTGGGTAAAGCCGGGGCTTGAAATGTTTGAATCGAAATCTTTGTATTTGCTGAACGGTTCAATTGCATTAATCCCGATTGACGCTTTCTTCTTTAAGATTTGTTTCTTCAAGCCAAAGCCAAGTATGCTGAATGACGCACTCGGCCCCTGGATAGTACGTCGCGGAGAATTTTCAACCGCGAACATTTCAGCAATGAAATCGTTTTTCAAGTTTACCGATGCACTTAAAAAGGCATTGTATTGTACGTAGGTACCCTTAGAGGTAAAGTCCTGTGTGTAGGCGGCATACGGTGTGGGGTCAAATGTATAAACGTTAATACTTGTTCGGATAGTCAATATTTTGATCGGGTTAATAGACCCGAAAAAGCTTGCTCCGATAGAATTATTCACCCCTGCATTTTGAAAGTCGCTTAAAGTAATATGCTGCCCTGCTACAGGGTTTGGTACTAAAATGCCTTCAATCAAACCATCAATATGCCTGTAATAAACAGACATATTAAACACTGAGGATTTAACAAATGTATTAT
>JBIOHE010000015.1:0-25868 GCA_044448725.1 Sphingobacteriales bacterium
AACCCTCTCCTTTGGAGAGGGCAGGGTGAGGCAATATGCCTGGGTGGGAACAATTAATGATCAATTACCCTTAACTAAACAACATTAAAGTAAATATGGTAACAGGCTGCCAATTTATAAAATTAAAAATGGATGTGCCGGTATTGCCGGTGTAAAATGCTTGATATATTGGAATTAAAACTGCCAAAAAAAATAAAGCAATAATTTTGATTAACTATATTTTTTAAATTGGTTTAAAAAGCTATTTTTGAACTCAATGGCTGTTTGCTTTAAAACCTGTTTGCTCATCGATGACAATTACATAGATAATTTCGTCACGCGTAAAATTTTGGAAGGCAGTAACTTTGTCGAGACAATTATTGTTGTCCGCTCGGCTACAGAAGCCATCAATTCCTTACGGGATGGTATTGTTAAACCTGATGTGATTTTTTTGGATGTAAGGATGCCGTTAATGGGCGGTTTTGAGTTTTTAGACGAATATGATAAGCTCAGTATCGACAAATCGAATATAAAAATATTCATGTTATCCTCCTCGCTCGATCCTCTGGATATGCGGAAATCTACGGATAACAAATATATTACCCGGTTTATCCACAAACCTCTCACACAAAAAGCACTCGAAGAACTTTGTCCATGATTTTAGTGGCTGACAGCGGGTCATCAAAAACAGACTGGTTGCTTGCCCTTCCGGGCCAGGAAGCAAAGCAATTCAGGACGGCTGGTCTTAATCCCTATTTTTTAACCGAAAAAGAAATCCTGAAAATATTACAGGAGCAAGCCGCTGATATTATAGCTTATGCGGCTGATATTAAAGAGATCTATTTTTTTGGCGCAGGGTGCTCAAACCCCGACCGGAACGAAATTGTCACCAACGCAATAAGCAGTTTGTTCCCAAAAGCTTATGTGAGTGTTGACAGCGACCTGCTGGGCTGCGCTTATGCCACGTGCGGACACGAAAAGGGTATTTGCTGCGTATTGGGAACAGGCTCAAATCTCTGTTTTTTTGATGGCGAAAAAATCCACGACGGGCAGCATGGCCTGGGCTTTGTTTTAGGTGACGAGGGTTCGGGTTCCTGGTTTGGAAAGGCTTTAATCACCGATTTTTTATACGGAAAAATGCCTGATGAGATCAGCGAAAAATTTAACGAAGCCTATCACCAGGATAAACAGGCCGTAATAAAAAATGTTTACCAAATGCCAAACCCTAATGCCTACCTGGCAGCATTCAGTAAATTTTTGACCACCATCAGGACATCGGCTTATGCGCAAAACCTGTTACGCAAGGGAATTGTTGAATTTGTGGAGACAGATATTAAATCGTTTCCGCAGTATCACAGCTACAAATGTCATTTTGTGGGTTCAATCGCTTTTGTTTTTGCAGATGAGTTAAAGGTTATTTGCAATGAATACGGCATCCACATCGGTAAGATCATCCGTCAGCCCATACATGATCTGCTGACGTTTATATTAAGCAGGGAAGCGGGAAAGTGATTTCGGAATTGGGTTTCGCTACCTCCGGTTTAAATATTTACACCAAGTATTGACGAAAGCAATTCTCTGAACTTGTTATATTCAACAGCGGTTTTGTGACACTTTCGGCCAAATCTTACGGGGCATCGCAAGATCAGATAAGCCTGATAAGACCCAAATACCCCCCGCAGGCAGGCAGTGAATTGTTTTAGGTGCCACACAATATCGGCAGCCAAGCCCAAAACAAGATATAAATATCCAATTGGGGATAATATGTCCGCATGTTAATAAAATAAGGCTTGGATAACCCGGAATTAAATCGAAATTTGAAAATTAAAAATCCATCAATATTTTTTTTACTAAAATAATTAGTATGTTTAGAAAAATTTCACGATGAATAAAGAATATACAGTCATAGAATTATTTGCAGGGGCTGGGGGTTTAGCGTTGGGATTAGAGGCTGCTGGTTTGAAATGCGTAGCCCTTAACGAAATAAGTCATTCAGCGACAGAAACGCTTAGATTTAACAGACCCAATTGGAACGTTATTGAGGGGGATATTAAAAACGTTTCTTTCCCGCACCTGAAAGGAAAGATAGACGTTGTTACCGGCGGTTTCCCCTGTCAAGCCTTTAGCTATGCCGGTAAAAGATTAGGTTTTCAGGATGCCAGGGGAACGCTTTTTTATGAATTTGCAAGGATTATAAAAGAAACGATGCCCTCAATATGCATAGGTGAAAACGTAAGAGGGTTACTAAACCATGAAAAAGGCAAAACACTTGAGGGAATGCTTTCTATTTTGGATGAAATAGGTTATAGAGTGTTACAACCGCAGGTTTTAAAAGCCATTCATTATAATACGCCCCAAAAAAGAGAGCGTTTAGTAATAGTAGGTATCAGAAAAGATATTGATGTAAATTTTGAATACCCGGCCCCGAATGTTAAAGAAGTATTTACGTTAACAGATGCTCTTAAAAAGGGTAAATTATATAAAACTGACGTGCCGGAATCAGCCGGGACCAAGTACCCTGCACGAAAAAAAGAGATAATAGACCTTGTTCCCCCAGGGGGATATTGGCGTGACCTCCCATTAGAAATTCAAAAAGAATATATGCAACAAAGCTTCTTTTTGGGAGGGGGGAAAACGGGAATGGCAAGGCGTATAAGTTGGGACGAGCCATCTTTAACTTTGACTTGCAGCCCGGCACAAAAGCAAACTGAAAGGTGCCATCCCGATGAAACAAGACCCTTTACAGTAAGGGAATATGCACGAATTCAAACTTTCCCTGATGAATGGAAATTTGCCGGTACAATAACAGATCAATACAAACAAATAGGAAATGCTGTCCCTGTAAACTTAGGTAAAGCAATAGGTGAATCTATTTTTAATTTTTTGGAAAAGGTGGATCATGATAAACCTAAAATTCATCAAAATGACTTTCAATGGTGTATGCAGAATAAACAAACATCGCTATACGGCCCGCAGCTACAAATATTATAAACTCTAAAATGCCAAAACTAAATTGGATTAGCGACCATCACTTAACGCAGGCGGTTCAAAATATTTTAATCATAGCCAAAAAGGCTAAAATGGATGTGTCGCTTAATTTTGGTAAAAATGTAGTTGACCCCTTTTCGGCAATTTTCGAAATGGCCGGATTTAATTTGAACTATGATAACTGGATTGTAAGCGAAGAGGCAAGACAGGCTCAAAAAACACTTCAAAACTTTATTGGGGAATTTCATCAAATAGTGTTAGGCTCGTGTGCTGGTTGGGAAGATTTAAAGAAAGGTAATATAATTGATTTACGTAGTGATAGCAATAAGGTTATTGCAGAAGTTAAAAACAAGTACAATACTATATCCGGAGGAAAATTGGCTGAATTATATTGGTCTTTAGAACCTGCGGTAATGAATAAAACAAGTATATATAAAGGATATACAGCATATTACGTTTCCATAATACCTGATAAGCCCGGAAGATATAACAAGACATTCACTCCATCAAATAAGGAAAAGGGACAAAAATGTCCCGAAAATAATTTAATCCGGCAAATAGACGGGGCAAGTTTTTATACCCTTGTAACAGGGGAAGTTGACGCTCTCCAAAATTTATTTGATGTTTTGCCAACTGTTATTTCGGAAATCAGCTCTATTAACACACTCGAAAAAGACAAGCTGGGATTGCTTTTTAAAATGGCATACGGGTAAGCCTGTTAAGGTAAACTAAATAACATCACTTCCTGGCAAACAAGTAGCCCTTTCGCTTAGTTTAGCTATATATGGTTTTCAAAACGCCGGTACCAAGATTTAACAAACATTCAGGCTTTGAAACAACACCCGAAAGATCTAAGCTCATGAAGAAAATTCGGAGCAATAATACAAAGGCTGAGGTTTTATTGAGAAAATCGCTTTGGGCCGTTGGTATACGCTATAGAATAAACTACAAAAAACTGCCCGGGTGCCCTGATATAGTTATAACTAAAAATAAATTGGTTGTGTTTATCGATGGTGAATTTTGGCATGGACATAACTGGAACATTAAAAAGGGTAAGATAAAAGCCAACCGGGATTTTTGGATACCCAAAATAGAAAGAAACATGGAAAGGGATGTTGAGAACAATGAAGCTTTAAATATGTCGGGATTTACAGTGATACGATTTTGGGACCATGAGATAAAAAAGGATTTGCAGGGTTGTATCAATAAAATACTTCTACACCTCCAGTAAATAATATAACATTTGTTGTTAATGTTGTAAAAGAATTTGCATTTATATAAGCACTTATATAAATTGCACCATGAATTTATATCAAAGCCTCGGTTACCTTGTTTTGGGCAGTCGCCTGAGACGGTTGAGCGAGAACTTTTTGGCCGAAATTAACCGGGCCTACCAAAACGAAGGCATTGATTTTGATGCCAGTTGGTTCCCGGCTTTTTATTTATTATCGAAAAACGATTTCCTGTCTATCAAGGAATTGAGCGAACAAATGGAGGTTTCACATCCTGCAGCAAGTCAGCTGATCAGCAATTTAAAAAACAAGAAGCTGGTTACCAGCGCTACCTGCACCGATGACGGACGCAGGCAACTGGTACAGTTAACCGATAGCGGCAGGTACCTGCTTGCACAAATATTACCCATTTGGGATGCTATTTTGTTAGCTATGGACGAGGTACAAGCCAATGAACCGGCGTGCCTTGAGCTTTTACCGTCCATCAGCGCCCTGGAAAATGCTTTCAGGTCTGTTAACCTGTCGGATAGGATTAACAACAAAATGCCCCTTGAATTAAAACCAGCAGCACATGAGTAGTGAATTTAACTATGGCGGCAGCCATTTAAGCATAGGCGCCTGCCTTGATATTGCCGCCGGCAAAACGAAGGGCGTTATTGATACCAAGACGGCTGGGCGGGTGCTTGCGTCATGGCGCGAGGTGGAAAAAATTGTACACAAACAAAACCCGGTTTACGGCATCAATACCGGCTTTGGGCCGCTTTGCGACACCCGTATTTCGGAAGAAGATACTTCCCTGCTGCAAAGCAACCTGCTGAAAAGCCATAGCGTGGGTGTAGGCAAACCCATCCCGCAGGAAATAGCCAAACTGATGCTCATTACCAAGGTGCATGCGCTGGCACAGGGGTATTCGGGCATTGCCCTGGAGACCCTGGAACGCATTGTATGGCATATTGATAATGATATTATCCCGGTAGTCCCCGAAAAGGGTTCTGTCGGCGCATCCGGAGATCTGGCCCCGTTAGCGCACCTGTTTTTACCATTGATAGGTTTTGGCGAGGTTCATGCTAACGGCGACCGTTTCCCGGCGGCCAGGGTTTTACAGGCCCATGGCTTGCAGCCACTGGTATTAGGGCCAAAAGAGGGCCTTGCACTCATCAACGGCACCCAGTTTATTCTGGCCTTTGCCGTTAAGGCTGTGCAGCGTCTGGATGAAGCTTTAAATGCGGCTGACCTGATCGGCGCGATGTCATTGGAAGGATTGATGGGTTCGGCAAGGCCCTTTGATGAGCGTTTACACCGGTTGCGCCCTTATAAAGGCAATAAACATGTGGCAAACCGGCTGCATACTTTGCTGGAAGGATCAGAGATCTGCCATTCACATGTCAATTGCGACCGGGTGCAGGACCCTTATTCCCTGCGTTGTATGCCGCAGGTGCATGGCGCATCGCGCAATGCCTGGCTGCACCTGAAAGAACTTACCGAAATTGAGCTTAATTCTGTTACCGACAACCCGATAATTTTTAATGCGGAGGATACTATCAGCGGGGGTAATTTTCACGGACAGCCATTGGCCATCCCTCTGGATTATGCCACCATCGCCGCAGCAGAACTGGGCAATATTGCCGACCGCCGCTGCTACCTGATGAGCGAGGGCCGTTACGGTTTGCCAAAACTGCTGACAGACAATGCGGGTTTAAACTCCGGCCTGATGATTCCGCAATATACTACGGCGGCGTTGGTCACCGAAAATAAAACCCTTTGTTTCCCGGCCAGCGCCGATAGTGTACCCACTTCAATGGGGCAGGAGGACCATGTGTCAATGGGTTCAATCAGCGGGCGCAAACTGCACCAGGTGATTGACAACCTGGAATATATACAGGCTATTGAGTTGTTATACGCAGCTCAGGCAATGGATTTCAGGCGACCGCTTAAATCAACCCCGGTAATTGAAGCCTGCCATGCGCTGGTACGTGAGCATGTACCTTTTATTGACCATGACCGTATTTTTGCTGACGATATTAACCAATTACACCAACTGATTACTAAAGGCACATTTTTGGCTACAGCTGATAATGAAGCCATTAAACATCATATAAACCTGAAAGATGACGAATTCGGAATTTATTAAAACCTACGCAAACCATCCGGTGTACAGAGCGCCGCGCGGGATGCAATTACATGCCAAAAGCTGGCAAACAGAAGCACCCCTGCGGATGCTGCTGAACAACCTTGACGGTGAAGTAGCTGAAAACCCCGATGAACTGGTGGTGTACGGCGGCATCGGCCAGGCGGCGCGTAACCCGGAGTCATTGCGCAAAATCATTGAGCTGCTGCTCGAACTGGATGAACACCATTCGCTGCTGGTACAATCGGGTAAACCGGTCGGTATTATCCGCAGTCACCCCGAAGCGCCGCGTGTGCTTATCGCCAACAGCAACCTGGTGCCTGCATGGGCAACCTGGGACCATTTTAACGAGCTGCGCGCCAAAGGCCTGATGATGTACGGGCAGATGACAGCCGGCAGCTGGATCTATATCGGCTCACAGGGTATTTTGCAGGGCACTTACGAAACATTTGTAGAATGCGGCGTACAGCACTTTAACAGTGATCTTACGGGCAAACTTATTGTATCCGCCGGTTTAGGTGGTATGGGCGGCGCTCAGCCATTGGCTGCTACCATGGCAGGCGGTGTGTTTTTAGGTGCTGATGTGGATGCAACGCGCATCCAAAAACGCGTGGATACAAAGTACATCGACAGGATGACGCACTCTTATGATGAAGCCATCGGCTGGGTAAAGCATGCCATTAAAAATGGCGAAACGCTGTCGGTTGGTCTGGTAAGCGATGCCGGCGACCTGCTTGAAAAGCTTTTGGAGGATAATATTATCCCTGAGATCCTTACAGATCAAACCTCGGCACACGACCCTTTAAACGGTTACATACCCAATGGCTTATCTCTAACTTTAGCGGCATTGCTACGCAAAAGCGATCCCGAAGAATATAAAAAACTTTCCTTACAAAGCATGGCCCGCCATGTAGGCTTTATGCTGGCGCTGCAAAAACGAGGCGCTGTTACCTTTGATTATGGCAATAACCTCCGTGAATTTGCAAAACAAGGCGGCGAAACCGACGCCTTTAACTTTCCCGGCTTCACCCCTGCTTATATCCGTCCGCTGTTTTGCGAGGGCAAAGGGCCATTCAGGTGGGTAGCATTATCAGGCGACCCGGAAGATATTTTTACGACCGACCGTGCGCTGATGGAAGCATTTCCTGATAATAAACCATTGATTAACTGGCTCGAAAAAGCGCAGGAAAAAATAGCATTTCAGGGCTTGCCGGCAAGGATCTGCTGGCTCGGTATGGGCGAGCGGGAAAAGGCAGGATTGCTGTTTAACGACCTCGTGAAAACCGGTAAAGTAAAAGGCCCGATAGTAATTGGCCGCGACCATTTGGACTGCGGCTCAGTGGCCTCACCAAACAGGGAAACAGAAGCTATGAAAGATGGCTCAGATGCTGTTTCCGACTGGCCATTGTTAAATTTAATGTCGAACACCGCGGGCGGTGCCACCTGGGTATCGTTTCATCATGGCGGCGGCGTAGGCATGGGTTATTCGCAGCATGCAGGGATGGTAGTTTTAGCCGATGGAACAGACCGCGCCGCAACCTGTTTAAAACGCGTTTTGTATAATGATCCGGCAATGGGTATATTTCGCCACGCTGATGCAGGCTATGAAAAAGCCGAAGAATGGGCGGAAAAATTTGGATTGAAAGTATGGTAGGGGAGCTGAAAGCTTAAAGCAGAAGGCTTAAAGCACTAAATATATCAACATTAAAGTTTGTCTAACGATTCCAAAATTTAGCTTTCGGCTTTATGCCTTCAGCTTTTAGCTTAATAGTATGAAAAAACTAACCGGCCCGTTTACTCAAATATTGCCGCTAACAGGCTTGCCGCTTAAAGGCCCTTTGAGGGATGATCAACTACAGATCATCACCAATGGATGGGTATTGTCAAATAATGGCCGTATTATAACTATTGGCCCGTATGAGCGGCTGCGCAGGGATCATCCTTCGGCGCAGGTTGAGGAAATTAAAGGCAGGCATGTATTGTTGCCCGGTTTTATTGATTGCCATACGCATATCTGTTATGCGGGCAGCCGGGCAAAAGATTATGCCATGCGGATTCAGGGTAAATCGTATCTTGATATTTCCAAAGCGGGAGGTGGCATCTGGGACTCGGTGTTACAAACCCGGGCGGCTGATGAAGAATTGCTTGCCGAATTACTGCTGCTAAGGGTGGAACGCCATTTGACCGAAGGGGTGACAACCATCGAAGTAAAAAGCGGCTATGGGCTATCGGTTAACGAAGAGCTGAAGCAGTTAAGAGCTATAAAAGCGGCGTCGCAAAGAACTAAGGCTACTTTAGTAGCTACCTGCCTTGCCGCGCACCTGAAACCAAAAGATTTTGACGGCACCCAAAATGAATACCTGGAGCATATTTTAAGCGACCTCCTCCCCGTTGTAAAAAAAGAGAACCTGGCTAACCGGGTTGATATATTTATTGAAGACGGCGCTTTCAAAACCGACAACGCTTTGAATTATCTTAACAGGGCCAAACAAATGGGCTTTGATTTAGCCGTACATGCCGACCAGTTTTCGACCGGCGGCAGTGCGGTAGCTGTAGAGGTTGGTGCTGTTTCAGCCGATCACCTCGAAGCAAGCAAGGGAAAAGAAATAAAACTGTTAGCTAACTCCGACACCGTAGCAGTCGCCTTACCCGGCGCCTCACTTGGTTTGGGGATGGCTTACGCACCTGCACGTAAACTACTGGACGCAGGGGCCTGCCTCGCCATCGCAAGCGACTGGAACCCCGGATCAGCGCCTATGGGTGATTTGCTGATGCAAGCAGCGGTGTTAAGCGCAGCAGAAAAACTAAGCAATGCCGAAGTGTTTGCCGGCTTAACTTTCCGTGCGGCACAGGCACTGAAACTCAGCAACCGGGGTACACTGGCAACAGGAACACCTGCTGAGTTGCAGGCCTTTCCATGTGATGATTACAGGGAGATGTTATATCAGCAAGGGAAACTCAGATCAATTTTGAAGCTAAAAGGTGAAAGCTAAAAGGCGAAAGCTTGAAAAAAATTATCAAATTAATCAGTCAACGCAAAAAACAAAAACCTCCAATCTCTAACCTCTAATCTCTATGCAACAACTTATAGAATGTGTCCCAAATTTCAGCGAGGGTGTAAACCTTGAAACCATCCGGCAGATCACTGATGTGGTTGGATCTGTTGAGGGTGTAAGATTGTTGAACGTTGATCCCGGCAAGGCTACTAACCGCACTGTTGTTACTTTTGTTGGCGAGCCTGAAAGGGTGATCGAAGCTGCTTATTTAGCTATTAAAAAAGCAGGCGAACTGATTGATATGAGCAAACACAAAGGGGAGCATCCGCGCATGGGGGCCACTGATGTTTGTCCGCTGATACCGATTGCCAATATCAGCATGGCGGAGACGGCGGAATATGCCAAAAAACTGGCAAAACGGGTTGGGGAAGAGTTGTTTATCCCGGTTTATTTGTATGAACATGCCCAGGAAGATAAAAGCCGCCATAACCTTTCGGTGATTAGGGCGGGTGAATATGAAGGATTTTTTGAGAAAATAAAACTACCTAAATGGAAGCCTGATTTCGGTCCGCTGGAGTATGATGCCAAACGCGGGGCCACCGTTATTGGCGCACGTGATTTTTTGATCGCCTATAACGTAAATCTCAACACCACCTCAACCCGCCGGGCTAATTCCATCGCCTTTGATGTGCGGGAGGCGGGGCGTGTGCTGCGGGAAGGCGACCCGATAAACGGAAAGATCATTACCGATGAGCATGGCAAACCAAAATCTGTTCCGGGTTCCTTAAAATCGGTAAAAGCAATTGGGTGGTACATTGAGGAGTATGGCATTGCACAGATCTCCATGAACCTCACCAATATTGAAATAACCCCATTGCACATTGCCTTTGACGAAGTATGCGCCAAGGCCGCTGAACGCGGAATGCGGGTAACCGGCAGCGAACTGGTAGGGCTGGTTCCCTTAAAGTCGATGCTTGATGCGGGTAAATATTTCCTGCTTAAACAACAACGCTCCGTTGGGGTGAGTGAAAAAGAACTGATCAGGATCGCTATCCTCTCCATGGGGCTATCAGAACTGGCTCCGTTTAAACCGGACGAACGCATTATAGAATATTTGCTGAAAGACAAAGCATCATCCAAACTGGTAAGCATGAGCCTGACTGATTTTGCCGATGAAACTGCCAGCGAAAGTCCAGCACCAGGCGGCGGCTCTATTTCTGCTTACATCGGTTCATTGGGTGCGGCCCTGGCGACTATGGTGGCTAACCTGTCTTCCCATAAAAAAGGCTGGGACGACCGTTGGGAAGAATTCAGCAACTGGGCCGAAAAAGGACAGCAATACAAAGATGAACTCCTTAAACTGGTTGACCTGGATACGGCAGCTTTCAACAAGATAATGGAATCCTTCAACCTGCCAAAAGGCACCGAAGAAGAAAAAACCGCAAGGACCGAAGCCATACAGGCTGCTACAAAATATGCCATTGAAATTCCGTTTAAAGTGATGCAGGCTGCTTATAATAGTCTGTCAGTCATCAAAGCCATGGCCGAAACAGGCAACCCAAATTCCATCAGCGATGCCGGCGTGGCGGCCCTTTGCGCCCGAAGCGCGGTGATCGGTGCATTTATGAATGTGAAGATCAATGCTTCGGGGTATAAGGATAAAGCATTTATCAATGCCATTATTGCGCAAGGGAATGAGTTGGAAGCCAAAGCTGTTGCATTGGAAAATGAGATAATTGGGTTGGTGAATGGGAAGATTAGTTGATTTGAAAATGAGGTTTGTTTCATTGCCCGTTTAGCTGCCTACACTTGAACCGGCGAAAGTGTAGATACCGAAACAGGTAATAGATATCAAAAACTTTGATACACATTTGAAAACAACCTTGTTTTTTAGTAAATTCGTCTATTGAAACATCAACGCAATACAGGACTTGATTTTATCATAGACAAACTTACAAATTCTATAGAAAATACTTTGACAGGCGAAGTATTTGACACAGAAATTGTTAAATTGACAAGCCTGGCTGCTAAACAAATCAATGAAACAAACTGGCAATTTAGCTGGCAAAAGGAATTGAAGGATAAAACGAAAGAAATTTATAAACTAACAACAGTTAATAACCCGTCAATAATACAAGGACTTTTAAGTATAGAAGACAAACAAGACCATATTTTTATGCACTTAATTGAAAGCGCAAAATTCAATAAAGGGAAAGATAAGGTATATTTTGGTGTTCCGGGGAATCTTGTCGCTTATGCCTGCAAGGTTTCTTTTGACCGGGGCTATGAAGGTTTTCTTGCGTTCGATGCTAAATCGGCACTTATAAAACACTATCAGGAATCGCTTCATGCAACACATTTTCGTGGACTGCGAATGTTCATTGAAACAAATGCTGCATTAAGACTTATTTCAAAATATTTTAAAACTTAAGACAATGGGCCTCATTAAAGAACCGAAGAACATAGACCTATCGACAAAGTCTGAGCCATGGTCGGAACAGGAACTTTCAGACTTCAGAAAAATCATGCAGGAAATTAAGACCAAAAATGCTAAACGTAAGGAAAAGGCTTTGCGGTTTAACAGCAAGAAAGAATCTGTGTAAATCGCCGTTTAACATCCTCAGAGCCCATTCAAGTATCCGCACGACCAGGCGGGCGCTTAACAATTTCTACAAACTACCAATTCGGAGAAGATTTGAAAATGCGTATCTTTAAAAAGTGATGAGGCAGCATTTTTCTATAATCTTCAAATTTTCAAATCGGCACATTTCCAAATTAATAATAATTCTGTTAGTAGGTTCCTGCACCACAAATACATCCTCCTCCAAAAAAACAGTCTTCAACATCAACCTTAATGAGGGCCTGAGTTCGCTTGACCCTGCTTTTGCGCGTAACCAGAATACCCTTTGGATGGTTAACCAGGTTTATAATGGCCTGGTGCAAATTGACGACAGTCTTAAAACCAGGCCATGTATCGCCAAAAGCTGGGAACTATCGCCGGATGGCAAACAATATACTTTTCATTTACGCAGCGATGTGTATTTCCATGATGATCCGCTGTTTAAAAACGGCAAAGGACGCAAAGCAGTGGCCGCCGACTTTGTCTATAGCTTCGGCAGGCTTATCGACCCGAAAGTGGCCTCCTCGGGATCATGGATCTTTAGTGACAAGGTGGACAGGAAAAAAGCATTTACGGCTATAAATGACACTACTTTACTAATAAAATTAAAACAACCATTCCCTCCATTATTGAGTATGCTCACCGCGCAATACTGTTCGGTTGTGCCACATGAGGTGGTTGATTATTATGGGAGGGATTTCCGCCAGCACCCGGTTGGCACCGGTCCGTTCAAATTTAAATACTGGAAAGAAGGTGAGGTAATGGTGTTACTGAAGAACGAAAAGTACTGGGAAAAAGACAAGGACGGCAGTCCCCTCCCCCACCTTGATGCGATCCGCGCTACTTTTATCGGCGACAAGCAAACCGAGTTTATGGAATTTATCAGCAAAAAGCTTGATTTTTTGAATGATATTGATGGCAGCTACCGCGATGATATCCTCACCAAATCGGGGAAGGTAACGCAAAAATATCAAGGCAAGTTCATTTTAAATACCGGGCCCTACCTCAACACTATCTACCTCGGCATGCTGGTCGACAGCAGCTTGGCTATTGTAAAAAGCTGTCCTTTACGACATTTAAAGCTAAGGCAGGCCATTAATTACGCCATCGACAAGCAAAAGATGATCAAATACCTGCGCAACAGCATGGGTACCCAGGGTTCGGCGGGATTTATACCCATGGGGATGCCTGGTTTTGATGCTAAGGAAGTGCATAGCTATACGTATAACCCCGAAAAAGCCCGCCAATTATTAAAGGAGGCCGGTTATCCGGATGGTAAAAACCTGCCTGAAATTGTTTTGCATACCACCGTAAGCTACCGCAGCCTGATTGAATATGTGCAGGGCCAGCTCGACAGGGTGGGCATAAAAACCAGCGTGGAAATTACCCAGGGCGCAAGCCTGCGCGAACTGGTATCAAAAAACGGCGTCAACTTTTTTTATGGCACCTGGATAGCCGATTACCCCGATGCTGAAAATTACCTTTCGGTGTTCTATTCCAAAAACAAGATCCCCTGGGGGCCAAATTATACCGGCTTTAACAATAAACATTTCGACGCCCTTTTTGAGCAGGCCTACAACGAAGCCAATGACGAAAAACGCTATGCCCTTTACCGGCAAATGGATAACCTCGTAATGCAGCAATCACCCGTGGTGGTTTTGTATTATGATAAAAGGGTGAACCTTTACCAGAATAATATAGCCGGATATAGTATCAATGCGCAGAATTTGCTGGTGCTTAAGAAGGTTAGGAAAAAACCCCTAACCCCCTAAAGGGGGAATTTAAGCCTGATTATTCAGTTGCATTGTCAATATTTGTGGCAGTTTTCTTTCTTTTTCGTTCGATAAAATTCACTATCAGCCTATTATCGGCAACCATAAAATAGCCAAAAAGTACCTTTAAAAAGTTTGATACTAAATAGGGGGTTGCACGATTATCCTGAAATTTAATAAAGGCATCGCTACGCTGTATGTAGTAAAACGCATGATAGACCAATAATGGTAAACCGTCTGCCAGCATCAATCCGCCTAATATGATGATAGCAATGCTTAATAAACTGGAGCGATGAATGTTTATCTCCAATTTTTCATCAGGAAACCCTTTTTCAAGATGTAGTTTGTCAATGACGCGATCAGTCTGAAACAGACAATATCGAATAATGAAAATAAAAAACAATGCTATAAAAACGATAGCTGAAACAGTTGTGAACATTGTTATTTTATCCTGCCCGCCAACAAAAATAAGCGTAGAGAAAAATGAAGGGAGTATCACCAAAGTTTGCCAGATGAGGTAAAGACTGAATATTTTCAAAAAAATCTTCCAGAAAGTTTTTAGTTCCATTGTGATAATATATTAGATACTAAATGTATAGATTAAAGTTTGAGATTCCAAAGTCGTTTTTATCAAACCCGTAGTAGTTTTATATTATGATAAAAGAGTGAACCTTTACCAAAATAATATGGCCGGATGTAGTATTAACGCGCAGAATTTGCTGGTGCTGAAGAAGGTCGTGAAGAGATAAAAACTGGGGCGTTAACGAGCCTATCGTATATTTATTAAGGGAAAAACAAATTGTATTTACAGTTTTTTTTCTCAATATCATTTTTAAAGTTTATGTTTATAACATAATAGAACTTAATGTTTAATCGTTTGTTATTAAAAATCAAACGTTTATCTTTGCACCCCTAAAATGGAAGCAATTCTCAATACATCATCAGAAAAGTCCAACGATGTTATCAAGGCATGGTTTGATAAGTTTTTATCATCCATATCTGTTGATAGAATGTTAATGGAAACTAATACAGCCTCCCCTGAAACCGATAAAATCTATACGGATTTAATATATGAACGGTATGATGAAATACATTCCATGGCGCGTTCAACAAGTTCATTTTATTTTATTAACAAGTTAGTTATCGACTATTTAATTGAATTAAAAAGTTTCAAAGCCATCCCTCAAAAACTGGCCTTAGATGTTTCTGATGCAAAAATTTTAGTGTGGGCTCAAATTAAAGATAATGATGAGTTGACTGAAGACGCTTTAATCTTATCTGAAGCCAGAGCTAATTCAAAATATTCTGACAATGGTTTTTTTGTTTCATCTACAATCGTTGAAGAAAGTGATAGCCTGGATGTTCCGCCCCATTATCACGAAATCAAAATAAACTAAGGTTGGCGAACTTTGATGATCATATAAGACAAGCCAAAGGCAATCTGTCAATCTTATCTGAATTCAACAACAAAATAGCAAATGGCTGGGACTGGCAAGTAACAATTGCTTATTACATTGCCGTACATCTGATGAACGCCCATTTGGCAAAAAAAGCAAACCTTCATTACAAAACGCACGAGCAAGTCAAAAACGCATTATTCTCTGCAACTTCAGTCGGTAAAATTCCAGAAGACGTTTATTTATCTTACGTAAAATTAGAAGGATTGTCCAGAAGATCAAGATATCTCTGCCACGAAAATAATGCGGGGTTAGAAAGCCTGCCCTACCTAACCTACGACAAACATTTCAAAAAAGCACTTAAGAACCTTGACAGGATTTTAAAATTTTTCGATGGTGAATATAAAATATCGTTTAAGGCGATTAATATTGATTGCATCGAAGTTAAAGATGATAAATTAATCTACTTCAACTATCTTAAAAAAACAGTTTAAACTTTCTCCCTGCTTCACACAACCAACTGCCTCAAATACATTTGTACAGTATTCTCCAGCCCATAATACAAAGCATCGCAAATAAGGGCATGACCAATACTTACCTCGGCTAAGCCGGGAATATTTTCGGCAAAATATTTAAGGTTGTGCAGGTCAAGGTCGTGCCCGGCGTTGATACCTAAGCCAGTTTTTTGGGCAACTTCTGCCGCTTGAATATAGGGCGCTATGGCAATTTCCCTTCCCTGGTGGTAATGCTGTGCGTAAGCTTCGGTATATAATTCAATACGGTCGGTGCCTGTTGTGGCGGCGGCTTCCACCATTTTTTGGATAGGGTCAACAAATATGGATACGCGGATGCCGGCCTGTTTAAACACTGCTATCATATCCTTTAAATAATGTTGATTGGCGATGGTATCCCAGCCATGGTTCGAGGTAATCTGTCCCAAAGTATCCGGCACTAATGTTACCTGTTCGGGTTTGTTGGCTAAAACCAGGTCGATAAATTTTTGCTCCTCACAATTACCCTCAATATTAAACTCGGTGGCAACTATTTTTTTAAGCTCAAAAACATCGTTATAACGGATATGTCTTTCATCGGGGCGCGGATGCACGGTTATGCCCTGCGCGCCAAAGCGTTCGCAGTCTTTGGCTACCTGTATCAGATCGGGGTTGTTGCCGCCGCGTGAGTTGCGCAGTGTGGCTATTTTATTTATGTTGACGGATAATCGGGTCATTTTTATTTTGGATTTACAATTTCGGATTTAGTATTTATATGTTTGCACCAGAATGTTCCATTTACAAATCTCAAAATAAATCCGAAATGGAACGTCCAAATTCCGAAATAAAGATGAAACAATATATAAAATACTTTTTACTGATTTTTTCATTAAGCTGTTCTGCAATTATAGCCAACGCCCAGGCCAATTACCTTAAAATAACTGAATACAAAGTTTATTACGGATGGGCAACGCATTATCCGCAGGACTGGATGATCATCAGGGAGTTTGTAAACGATGGCAAAAGTTATTACCTGCTGGTAAACCCGCAAACACTGGAAACAAAAATTGACGAACCCGGCTTTTATAAAGTTAAACCGATGACCCTGTCCAAAGCAAGGGATTTCTTCAAAAACACACCCTATATAAGGGCCATAAATAAAGCGGAGAAACAATCAGTAAAAATACAGGATGCCGGCATTGAGAACGGTATGCCGAAGGAAACCGGGATAAGCCTCACCGCCGACTTATGCCCATCGCATAAACACCTCGACAAGATAATATTTACCGATATTTTTAAAGAATTTCAAAAAGTTGAACGCCCCGCGCCCGTTGCGTTATCCGTTACCGGCGTATGGATGCACCAGCACCCGGATGATTTGGCATGGCTGAAAAAAATGCAGGCCGACCATGAGATTTATATTACGTGGATCAATCATTCCTATAACCATCGCGTGAGCACAACATTGCCGCTTAAAGAAAATTTTCTGCTGGAACCGGGAACTGATATCAATTACGAGGTGCTGGAAACCGAAAAGGCTATGCTTAAAAATGGCTTATTGCCTTCCATATTTTTCCGTTTTCCGGGCCTGGTATCCGACCAGCAACTGGTATTTAAGATCACCGATTTTGGATTAATCCCCATAGGTTCCGATGCATGGCTGGCCAAGGGGCAGGCGGCGCAACCGGGCAGCATAGTATTAATACATGCCAATGGCAATGAGCCGCTTGGCGTGGCTGATTTTATAAAACTGCTTAAATCAAAAACAGCAGCCATTGCTAAAAAACAATGGCTGCTGTATGATTTGCGTGAAAGTGTTGATGAAGAATTTGAAAAAAGCAATCCTTAGGGGAAACCATCTTAATTTATTAAAGTATTGTTTCCCTTAGCGATGTATGATTTTTCCAATACATTGATCAGATCCTGTATGCTGATTGGCTTTGATATAAAATAATTCATTCCGGCGTCCAGGCATTCCATTTTGTCCTCCGCCATAGCGCCGGCTGTCATGGCGATTATGTAAGGCTGCCTGATATCCCTTCTGCGGATAATGCGGGTAGTTTCCAAACCATCAAGCTCGGGCATCTGCACATCCATTAAAATTATATCAAAAAAAGCTGCGTCAAGCACTTCAAGTACCTGGTTGCCATTGTTAACCACCTGGGGATGATAACCCAGTTTGCTCATTACCTTGGTGATGAGTTTTTGATTGATCGGGTTATCCTCCGCGATCAGGATATTCATCGGGAATTTTTCCGCAAATTGTTCCGAAAGCAGATTGACCGGTGTTTTTTCCTGTAAAACGGGTTGGCGGTGCATCAGTTCAGTTTGTACCACATTACATAATTGCTGGTATTTTACCGGTTTTAATAATACGCGGGCAATCATATCCTGCTTTTTATTTCTCGCTGTAACCGGATTTAAAAGAATGATTGGTATGTTTTTGTCGATTTTTTTAATAGCAAGGCTTAGTTCCAGCGTATCGGTGCCGGGAATATCGGTGCCGCTTATCACCATGTCGAATTTAAGCCCCATAGTTAAATATTTTAATGCCTCATCAGCCGACGAAGCACAAACAGGGATGATATTCCATTGTTTAAGCTGATCTTCTAAAATTTCAAGCGCGGTTACATTTCGCTCAATTATCAATACCCGTTTGCCTTTGGCATCTGTTGCCCCGCAGGTTAAATTTTCGCTTGTTTCCTTATTACCAACTATGCTTTTTATATTAAAGCTAACGGTTGTTCCTTTGCCGGGCTCACTTTCTATCGCGATATTTCCCCCCATAAGATTTACCAGGCGCTCACATATTACCAATCCTAAACCGGTGCCCCCATGTTTCCTGGTGGTGGATGTATCAACCTGAGAAAACGCTTTGAACAATCGCGATAGTTTGTCTTTTGGTACACCAATGCCTGTATCTGTAACTTTAAAATCGAGGTTCAAATTATCGCCATCCCGCCCGCGCAGCTTAATATCTATTAGTATTTCGCCCTTACTGGTAAATTTAATGGCATTGTTTATCAAATTCAGTAACACCTGGCGAAGGCGCAGCTGATCGCCGATTAACCGAACCGGGAGCCGATGATCGATACGATATAAAAGTTCAAGTTGTTTTTTTGCAGCAGTCTCCGAAAAAAGATCAAGGGCATCTTCCACACAGTGCCGCAGATCAAAATCATGCTGATCAAGCTCCATCTGGCCCGATTCGATCTTTGAAAAGTCGAGGATGTCATTAATAACATTGAGCAGGCTCTCGCCGCTAACCCTGATGGTCTCCGCATATTCACGCTGTTCCGGGGTTAATGTTGTTTCACAAAGCAGGGTGGTCATACCTAATACACCATTCATAGGCGTGCGTATCTCATGGCTCATGGTTGCAAGGAAAACGCTTTTTGCCTTATTTGCTTTTTCAGCCTCATTTCGCGCCTGCAATTCCTGTTCCTTTTGTTCCTGCAACTCATCATTCAATACCATAAGATAATCAGACTGGGATTGCAATTCTTCCGACTGCGCCTGCAACTCTTCATTCATGGATTGCAGCGCTTCTGACTGAGTTTGAAGTTCTTCGGATTGTTTAACAACTTCTGCTGTCCGTTCAGCAACCAGTTTTTGCAAAACTTTTTTCTGGGCCTTTATCGCATAAACCCGGTAACGGTAACCACTATAAATAACAGCACAAATAATTACAAACGCCAGTACCCTGAACCACCATGTCATCCAAAAAGGCGGAACGATAATGATTTTTATCGTCGCGGGCCTGTTGTTCCAAAAACCATCATTATTAGCAGCCTTTACTTTAAAAGTATATTCACCTGGGTTAAGGTTAGTATAGGTAGCTTTCCTTTGCGCGCCTACGTAATTCCAGTCTTTTTCAAACCCTTCCAGTTTATAGGCATAAGCGTTCATCCCCGGCAGGGTGAAATTAAGGCCGCTGTACTCAATCGTGAAAACGGATTGGTTATAATTTAACACAATGACCTTTGTTTGTGTAATTGATTTTTTCAGGACGGAGTTTTCACCGATGGCGACCTTTTTATTAAATAACTGAAAGTCTGTAAAAACAACTTGGGCATAATGTTTATTGAGCGCCTGGTAAGCGGGATTAATTATATTAAATCCGTTATGCCCGCCAAATAGCAACCGGCCATTGCGTGCATTTAAAACAGCGCCCATAAAAAATTCATACCCCTGGATATTATTGGCAAGGGTATATTTTCTAAACTCGCGGGTATCCGGCTTAAAGCTGATAAGCCCGTTGTTGGTACCAACCCAAATAAAACCGCTATCATCCTGCGTAATGCTGTTGATGATAGAATAACTTAAACCATCCGGGAAATTATAAGCCGAAAACGTCTTCTTTTTCCGGTCATACAGGTTAAGTCCGCCCCCCAAAGTACCAACCCAAAGGTTCTTTTCTTTATCCTCAAATATTGAAATTATCACATCGCTGGTCAGGCCTTTGTTCCAAACTTTATAATGAGTGAAGTTATCATTTGCAGGGTCATATAAATTTAATCCTCCAAATGTGCCAATCCACATATTATTTTCACTATCCCTGTAAATGGCCCTTACATCATTATTGCTTAAACAATTCAACGTATCATTAGGGGTAAACTTATAACGTTTTATAATGGTTGACTGATGGATAATGTTGAGGCCTGCATTGTCCATGCCAACCCAGATATTATCGTTCTTGTCTTCGGCCAGCGCGAAAACGATGTTGCCGCTTATCTGCCCTGGTTTATTGCCTGTTGCAAAATGCCTAAACCTGTTTGTTTGCGTATTCAGCAAATCAAGACCAGCCTCATAATAGCCTATCCATAAATTTTTTTGACCGTCTTTTAACAGTTTTAAGATATGATTACCGCTTATTGAATTTTTATTGATGGACTGCTGATAATAATGGCTAAACAATTGCGATGACTGATCGAAATAATTCAGCCCGCCGCCGTCGGTGCCTATCCAAAACCCATTGTCGTTTTCGGCAAATGACGTAACTATGTCATTGCTCAAGCCGAGCCGGTTGCCTGCCTGTTCATAATAATGCGAAAATGAGGATAAATTCCTGTCATAAAACCTTACGCCCGATTCGTATGTGCCAAGCCATAAAATTCCCCCGCTGTCCAATATACAGCCGATTGAGTTGTTTTTACCGGTATTATTTTTGTCTTCGCTTGTATAGGCGGTAAAGGTGGCCGTATCTTCATCAAAAAGATCCAGGCCATCTTCGGTACCAATCCAAAGTTTTTTACTACCGGCATGTGTTAAAGTAAATACGTTATTATTGACCAAAGAATTTGGATTGTTTGACTGATGCTGAAAATGCCTGAATACCTGTTTTTTAACGTCAAAAAAATCAAGCCCACCCCTGGCAGTACCAATATATAAATTGCCATTTTCGTCTTTTAACAGCGTATTTATCCGGTCTTCAATTAAACTGTTTGAACCGGAATGATCGTATAATTTTGTATATCCGGTGCTATAATTAAATTCTAAAAGGCCGGCGCCGGTACCTATCCATAAATCCCCGGCATTACCTTCAACCATTGCATAAATATGATGACTGAGGATATCGTCCCTGTTTTTTGTGTAAAAAAACTGTTTAAACGTCTTTGTTTTTTGATCGAACAGGTTTAACCCCGAGTAAGTGCCAACCCAGATATTGTTTTTACTATCCTGTAATATGGCATTAACATCACCGTTTGTTAAAGTATTTTTGCCATTCCTTTTAGAAGAATAGGTTGTAAAGGAATCGGAATCACGGTTATATAAACTTAGTCCGGCGCCGCCGGTACCCACCCATAAATTCCCGGTTTTATCCTCAAATAGTGCCGTAATATTATTGATCGGTATTGACCCCTTGTTTTTAGGATCGTGCCTGTAGATAACAAAATTGTAACCATCGTAACGGTTTAAACCGTCATCGGTAGAAAACCACATAAAGCCCTGCCTGTCTTTCAATATACTTTTTACATCGCTCTGGGACAGGCCGTCATTAATTGTTAACGAGGAAAATTTTACGCTTCTTTCCTGTCCGTAAACCGGTGTATGCAACAGCAAAAAGACACACAGGAGTGCGTTAAAGCATAAAACACGTAACTTTAGCTTTATAAATGTCATTATAAGTTTGCGGCAGTATGTTTAAAAACAAAAGGATCTAAATTATTAGTTTTATGATATACGATCTGAATTTAAGGCCACCTGTCAAATGGTTTAGTACATTTTTACGTATAAACTTGCTAAAATGTTATAAGATGGAGCATTTGGAATGCTAATAACATTCGTTTTATTGAAGTTGAAAAAATGAATTGCGGAAGGTTTTTTTTTGCCATTACCAGGCCTTTAAAAAAGCAAATTCAACCTTCCTGTGAAGGTTCAGTTGTCTGGATCTCGTTAAGGGACAAAGGGATCAGTTTTTTGGTTTTGAAAAAGGTTATAGTTACGATAAGTAAGGTCATACTGCCGCCAAAGATCACGGATGGCACCGTCCCCAATAATTTGGCTGCGGTACCCGATTCAAAGGCGCCGATCTCGTTTGATGAACCTATAAACATTGAATTTACGGCAGACACCCGGCCCCGCATGTGGTCGGGTGTTAAAAGCTGGATGATGGTCCCTCGTATAATTACACTGATGCTGTCAAAGGCTCCCTCTGTAAAAAGAAAAAATAAGGAGAGATAAAAAATGCGCGACAGGCCGAAACATATAATTGATAAACCAAAACCGGTAACTGCAATCAGCAAATTTCGCCAGGGTTTACCCATAGGCGAAAACCGGGCCATGGCCAGCATGGTTAATACCGCACCCAAAGATGACATGGCACGCATGATCCCCAAACCCTGTGACCCTACCTTTAAAATATCATTGGCAAACACCGGCAACAGCGCAACAGCGCCTCCAAAAAATACCGAGAACAAGTCGAGGCTCATTGCCCAGATCATCATTTTGCTTTTAAATACAAAATCAATCCCTTCCGAAAGGCTTTTCCATATTTTTTCTTTCGGAATAAATACAGGCGGGTACGACCTTAAACGGTATATCAAAATAATTGAGAGGGTAAGGAATATAAGTATGACACTAAAAGCCGCCGTTATTCCGTAATATCCATAAATTAAACCACCCGCAGCAGGGCCCAGAATAGATGCGATTTGCCAGCCGGAACTGCTCCAGGTACTCCCGTTAGGATAAACTTCTTTGGGGATACTGTGGGCATATATGGTAAATGTAGCGGGGCCATAAAATGCACGTGCCAGCCCGTTCAGGAAGATCATAAAATAAATAATGGGTACTATCCATTCTTTGGGCATATACCCGCCGGTGCTTTTCATTGTTACGCTAAACATCACAACAGAAGCGAAAAAAACGAGCGAGGATATCACCAGCAACATTTTTCTCTTTTCAGATTTATCGGCAACATAGCCGCCATACAGGGCAATGCAAATGGCAGGTATGGCTTCGCAAAGGCCAACAAGACCTAATGCAAATACACTATGCGTAACCTTATAAATGTAGAAACCAATAATAACGGCCTGCATCTGGTACGCAAAGGTGAAGAAGAAACGCATACCCAGATAGGAGCGAAAGTCTTTGTACCGCAGGGCTGCAAACGAATCTTTTTTGGGTTGACTATCTCCTTCTTCTGACACTAATGTTTTTTTAGAGGCCTTGCAAATTTACAATTTGTAATGTTACGAAGATTTGTCAATTGTTTTTTTATTCTTCTTAATCAAAAAGATTGCATACCTTGTAGTATAAAATGGTGGTATTCAGAATTTAACCGGGTTCTGGTCATCAAAATGCCAATCTATTGTTCCGGGATAAAACATTTTGAAAATGAAGCTCCCCATCATTATCCTGTCCGTTCTGTTCGTGTGGTTTACTATAAATTCCTGTCAAAAGGGCGGCAACGGTAAAAACCAATCATCCGGCAATAAAGACACCACGTTTATTGCGCCAAACATATCCATTTCCCAGACGCCGATCACTGTTTTACTGCCGAATAATTGCCCCCGTACCTTTACTATCAGTAATACAGGGCCAAAGGAAAGTATGCTGAATTATACTATAGCTGATGATGGCGCGCTTGGAGGATTTCTGGAATTTGCACCAACAGCGGGATCGTTAGGGGCCGGAACAAGTGTTGTAATTAATGTCTTCGTAAAGCCTGCATTTGTGAACAGTAACCCGAGTCTCGTCGGCTCATCACTCGTATTAAATGTGTACTCCCCAAAAGCATCTAACTTTACAAAAACTCCGGTGACGGTAAAGGTCAGCAGCATTGCCAGCATTGCTGCGTCATTTACAGGTACCTGGGCCGGAACATGGACAGGCGCGAGTGACGGCTACAATAACCCCAACCAGGCCCAGCCTTCGGCTGCTGTGAGCGGAACATGGAGCCTTAATTTGAAGACGATTGATACCGCCGGCAAGACCGCAACGGGCTCATTAACATGGAACGGTACAGATATATTCTGGACCTACACCTATGATAAAAACGGGCTGATCATTACTGCAACCCCAAATCCGTTTATCCCGAACAGGACCATTCTGTTTGATGCTACTAACACTACATTTACTTATACAGCCCCCCCAAACAGCTGTAGTCAAAGCGAAATACATTTAACAATTGACGGTACCTTTAACCAGCCAAACCCAAGCGATGGCTTTTATGGCCCCTGGTTTAGCGCTGATTTTGATATGAGCACCAATTTAGTCAGCACGGCCGGAAATGGCTTTTTAACGCATCCTTATGACCATACTACTTTTGCTACAGATTTATCAAGCGGCAATATAAGCGGCAAAAAACAATAGTACCCTGTTCATTTATACTGGTGTATTCTGTCAGCTATCAATTAAAACCATGCTGGTCAATCAAATAAACAAGGGCTGTTATGGCTGCCGAGCCAAGTTCAAGTTCACGTTTGTTTACATTTTCAAACACATCTTTCGCACTATGGTGCAAATCGAAATAACGCTGTGAATCGGGCAGATAGCCAATAATTACAACAGACGGCACAGTGCTTTTAAGCGGTTCGATATCGGCGCCGCCACCACCTGCCATCAGGCGGTCAGCCTCATAAGGTTCCAGCAAAGGCTTCCAGTTAAGTTTTACATTTTGCAAAGATGCCGCCGAAAGGCCTGAAAAACCAAAACCTCTTGGCGTAAATCCGCCTTCATCTGTTTCGATGGCAGCAAGGTGTTCCTCTTTTTTTTTTGCGGCAAGTTCTGCATATTTCTCGCCGCCTTTATCGCCATTTTCTTCATTCATAAAAAAAACTGCCCTTATGGAGTTTTTTGGATGATAATTCATTGCCTTTAAAATGCGCAAAACTTCCAGTGATTGCATCACACCTGTACCGTCATCACTGGCGCCTTCAGCCAGGTCCCATGAGTCAAGGTGGCCTCCAACTGTAATATACTTGTTGGGGTTTTCTGTTCCTTTTAGTTCGCCAACCACGTTGTATGACAATACATCAGGTAGCATCCGGCAACTTTGCTTAAAGTATATTTTGAGAGTTGATTTCCCTTTCTTTAACATCGCACTCAACTGATTTGCGGCAATTGTTGAGAGGGCAGCTGCGGGAATATTCACACCGTCTTTTTTATAAAGCGTTGCGCCTGTATGCGGATAATTATCCAAAATTTCGGTCAAAGAACGCACAAGCGCCCCAACAGCGCCATATTTTGCAGCAGCAGCAGGCCCGGCAAAACGCTGATCACCGGCACTTCCGTAAGCCCGCCCTGTTTCTATAAACCTTGGGTCAAATGGCCGGTTAAAAAAAACAATTTTCCCTTTAATTCCCGCTTCACCTAAGGCATCCAGTTCTTTCAGGCTATGTACTTCAATTACATCTGCGGTGATCCCATTGGCGGGGGTAGCAACTGACATACCGAGTGCGGTAACAGCCAGCGGAATGCGGCTTTTTCCATTAATTATTATGCATTGTTCCTTTTGGCCGCGTACCCAGTGCGGCACCATTACTTCCTGTAAAAACACACGGTCGAACCCGTAGCTATCCATCAGTTTTTTGCTCCATTCAACGGCCTTTTGGGCATTTGCTGATCCGCTTAACCTTGGGCCGATATTTTTACAAAGATCATGCAGGTTGCTGTAACATTTACGGATCAAGCGAAAAAGTTGGGGAGTAGTAGTGATAAAAAAATATATTTGTCAGAAAAAAGATAATCGAAACAACAGATAATAAACTATTCCAGGAACTGTTTCCAGGTGAGCTGATGGCGTACTTTAGTATAAGCAGGTA
>JBIOHE010000016.1:0-25612 GCA_044448725.1 Sphingobacteriales bacterium
ATTTATCAATACTATGTATTTTGAAAAGTGGGACCATCCCAACGCTCATGAAAAATACAGGCATAGGAAGAATGGAGAATATGAATCGGGAAGGGGGCTTATAAGTTCCATTACAGTTGGGGACAAATATTATAAAATACTGATCATTGAATCGATAGTAGAAACCGAGGACCTTATCCGCCTGATATTTACTATAACCATTGGCGTAATTTTATTTTTATTATTGATACTACTGGTCACCAACCGTTTAATATTGAACCGGATTTGGCAGCCTTTCTATAACATAATGAAGGAATTACGGTTATTCAACGTTGCTGACACAAAGGAAATACCGCAAATAGCCACAGATGTTGATGAATTTGAAGAATTGAACCATACTGTGACAGAAATGGCTGCCAAAGCCAAACATGATTATAAAGACCTGAAAGCTTTTACTGAAAATGCCTCGCACGAATTGCTTACACCGATAGCTGTTATCAATTCGAAACTGGATACGCTAATACAAACAGAGAATTTCAGTGACAGGCAAAGCAAATTATTGAACGACCTGTACAGTGCAGTTTCCAGGTTGAACCGACTAAACCAATCATTATTACTATTGGTAAAAATTGAGAACAAGTTACTTCACGAGCAGCAACAAATTAATTTTAAGGAGTTGGTTGAGGAAATGATCATTCAGTTTGAGGAAATATTCCAGGATAAAGATTTGAAACTTACCTATAATCTCGACGATAAAGAAATTTATGCAAGCCGTTACCTGGCTGAAGTTTTAATAAGTAATTTGATAAGCAACGCCATCAGGCACAATCACAATGGCGGAGAGATCATCATTAACTTAACCCTGGAAAAACTGATGATACAAAACACAGGCGGTGATCAGCCATTGCCTGATCAGATATTTACACGTTTTCATAAGTCATCAGGGTCGGAGGGTAGCGGGCTGGGGTTAACCATATCCCGGCAGATTGCCGGGAATTTTGGATTTTCGCTGGATTATTATTTCAGGGGTGGCTACCATACTTTTATTGTTGATTTTAATGAACACTGAATGTTTTTTTTACTAATGGGGCCGGGCATAAATTTACTCATCCCAAAATAATCCAGAATTATATTATAGTTTAGCTAAATAAAGGCCTTTTTGATTTACCGGATGAAATTTTTCCTTAGCATTATATTATGCACATTTGTTTGTTCTGTTTCGCTGGCGCAAACCTATACGCTTGATCATTACCTGGAGATTGCCAAAAATAACAGTCCGCTGTTAAAAGACCTTGGCAATCAAATAGCCTCTAACTCAGTTGATAGTTTGCGTTTACGTGCAGGTTACAAACCGCAGGTTAATTTAAATAGCGCGGGCTTGCTTGCACCATCTGTTGATGGCTACGGCTATTCAGGCGCAATTACAAATGAGCATACATTGAATGCACTGCTTGCGGCCAATCAGGCCGTTGTAAGTAAAAAAAATATAAATGCCCAATTGGAAACCATTACCCTTCAATCGCGGTCATTAGGGAATTCATCAAAAATATCCGAACAGGACCTGAAAAAAGCAATTACAGCACAATACATTACTGCCTACGGTGATTTACAGCAATTTAAGTTTAACCAGGAAGTTGTTGATTTGCTTGGTAAGGAAGAAGACCTGCTCAAAAAATTAACGCAAGCCAACGTATATCACCAAAGTGATTATCTAACCTTTTTGGTAACTTTAAAACAGCAACAGTTACAACTTTTACAATCGCGTCAGTTATATAAAAACGACTACTCGACATTGAACTATCTTTCGGGCATAGCCGATACAAGTATGATAATATTGCAGCAGCCTGATATCCAGATTAACTACCCACCCGATATCAACAGCAGTATATTTTTCAGGCAATATAAATTGGATAGTCTTAAGCTGGAAAACAGCCGCCAATTGATTGATTTTAGCTATAAGCCCAAAATAAATATAATTGCCGATGGCGGTTATAATTCGGACTTTATGGGCCAGGCTTATAAAAATTTTGGTATAAGCGCCGGGTTTAACTTTACAATGCCTATTTATGATGGCGGACAGCGAAAAATGCAATACCGTAAGCTTTCGCTGCAGGAAGAAACCCGTCAAAACTATAAGGCTTTTTTTAATGTGCAATACCGGCAGCAAATTGAGCAGCTCAGGCAGCAAATCAACGAAAGTGACAATTTACTAAACCAGGTCGATGAACAGATAAAATATTCCGACAGTTTAATAAAGGTTGACTCCCGGCTTTTACAAACCGGCGACGTGAGGATCGCCGACCTGATCCTGGCTATCAATAATTATCTCACTATAAAAAACCTTCGCACCACTACCAATATCAACAAATTGCTGCTCATCAATCAGTTAAATTACTGGAACAAATAACATGAAAACACTGATCGCCAGATATTCACGGCTTACACAACTTTGTATTATTACCGGGGCCTCCCTGTTGCTTTTCTCCTGCCAGAGCAAGGATAAAGCAGCTGACGATGATGCCAAAGTTGTATCGCAGACACCTGTTACGGTAACTACGGTTGACAGCAGTGCATTAACCGATTATATCGACCTGAATGCAACATCAACCACCCTGCAAAAAAGCATTGTAAAGTCAAATGCCACCGGTTATGTGCATCAGGTAAACGCACAGCTTGGCCACAATGTAAGCAGCGGCCAGGTTCTTTTTACGATAAAAACCAAGGAAGCCCAGGCTATCGGCAACAGCATTAATGTGCTGGATACTACTTTTAAATTTTCGGGCATAAACAAAATAAAGGCTGCCGCACCGGGTTATATTTCACAAATAAGCCACCAGGCCGGCGATTACGTGCAGGATGGCGAGGCTTTGGCCGTAATAAGTGACCGGAGCAGTTTTGTATTTTTAATGCAGCTACCTTATGAATTAAAGCAATATGTAAGAACCGGGCAAAACGTTGACCTCACCCTGCCAGGCGGAACAAAAATAACCGGGACAGTAAAATCATTTATGCCATCGGTGGATACGGTGGCGCAAACACAAGGCGTAGTGATAAAAATAAACTCCAGCCAGCAAATACCGGAAAATTTAGTGGCTAAAGCAAGGATAGTAAAATCCGCCAAAAACAGGGCTTCTACGCTGCCAAAATCAGCCATCCTCGCCAATGAAACACAAACAGCGTTTTGGGTGATGAAGCTGATCAATGATACCACTGCGATAAAAGTACCGGTTAAGGAGGGTATTCAGGCGGGGGATAGGGTTGAAATATTGTCACCCCAATTTTCGTCGCAGGATAAGATTGTTGTTACCGGTAATTATGGCCTTACAGATACCGCCAAAGTTAAAATTGTGAAGCCATGACCCCTGCAAAAATAAAAGACTCTTTTATTACTCATAAAAAGCCTATCAGCCTGGTTTTGGCCATTATTATAATGGGCGGTTTGTTTGCTTACTCCAAATTGCAAACATCCCTTTTTCCCGAAATTACTTTCCCAAAAATAAAAGTTATTGCCGAAGAGGGTTTGCAGCCGGTAAACAAAATGATGGTAACGGTTACCAAACCACTTGAAAACGCCATAAAACAGGTACCAGGCCTCCAGGTTGTACGGAGCACCACCAGCAGGGGCAGCTGCGAAATATCAGCATACATGAGCTGGAATGTGGATATTGACCAAAGCTTAACAAAGATACAGGCCAGTATTGACCAGATAAAAAACAACCTCCCTCCGGATGTGAGCATCACCAGCGCAAAAATGAACCCTTCTATTTTGCCTGTCAGCGGTTATACCTTAGAGAGCCATTCGCGTTCGCCGATTGAATTGCGCCAGCTGGCTACATACACCGTAAAACCATTTTTATCGCAGGTTGACGGGGTATCGGAGATCAGGGTAATCGGCGGTAAAGCCAAGGAATACTGGTTAACGCTCAACAAACAAAAAATGAGTTCGCTTGGCCTTACGCCTGATATTATCAATACCACGCTGAGCACTACCAATTTTGTAAAATCGGAAGGTTACCTGTCCGATTATAAAATGCTGTACCTTACGGTTACGGATGCGACAATCAACGCAAAGGACCAACTGGAAAACCTGGTGATCAGTAATAACCGGAAACGGGTAGTGCGCCTTAAAGACTTTGCTGATATAGCCATACAGGAAAGTATTGAATATACCCGCATTAATGCCAACGGGCACGATGGGGTATTAATAGCTGTTATTAAACAGCCGGATGCCAACCTGGTTTCGCTTTCAGGCGATATGGATGATAAGGTGGCGCAACTGCAAAAAATATTGCCGCATGATGTAAGCATTAAGCCATATTACGAGCAGGCCGATTTTGTAAAGGATTCCATTAAAAGCGTGAGCGACAGTTTATGGATCGGGTTGCTGCTGGCAATTATAGTTGCGATTATTTTCCTGCGGTCGGTAAAAGCAAGCGCCGTTATCCTCATTACCATTCCCATAACCCTTTGTTTGAGTTTGATAGTGATATATGGTATTGGATATACCTTTAACATCATGACGCTTGGCGCCATAGCCGCCGCGCTGGGTTTGATAATTGACGACGCCATTGTTGTGGTTGAACAGATACACCGCACCCACGAAGAGCATCCGAAGGAACATCCTTTAAAATTAGTAAAAACGGCTATTGATTATCTTTTCCCGGCCATGATCGGTTCTTCAATAAGTACTATTGTGATATTTATTCCATTTTTATTAATGACAGGGGTTGCGGGCGCCTACTTTAAGGTGCTGACCAATACCATGATCATTACGCTGGTTTGCTCGTTTTTTGTTACCTGGATAGGCTTACCCATTGTTTATATTTTACTGAGCAGGCATAAGAAGGAATATACCGGTGAGGTTAAAGAAGCAGAACATCAGGTAAAAAAACAAAGATGGGTAAAATGGTTTATTTTAAGGCCTTACGTAAGCCTGGTCATCGTTGCCTGCGCCATTGCAACTATTGTTATTATACCGAAATTGCTGGAAACAGGCTTTCTGCCCGAGATGGATGAAGGCAGTATCGTTTTGGATTACTGGTCGCCACCCGGAACATCACTTGACGAAACAGACAGAATGCTGCGTCAGATTGAAAAAATCATCGGTGGCCAGCCGGAAGTTGAAGCATATTCGCGCAGGACCGGTACAGAGATGGGTTTCTTTATTACAGAACCAAATAAAGGCGATTACCTGATACAACTGAAGAAAAAACGGGACAAGACCACCGATGAGGTGATCAGTGAATTAAGAAAGAAAATAGCCGCTAATCAGCCTGCTCTAAGGATAGATTTTGGCCAGGTGATAACCGATATGCTCGGCGACCTGATGACCTCAATACAACCTATCGAAATTAAAATATTTGGCGACAATCCGCAAAAGCTGCAAAGCCTTTCCAGGCAGGTAGCAGATATTGTTTCGGATGTAAAAGGAACAGCAGATGTAAATAACGGAATAATTATAGCCGGGCCATCGGTAAGTATCGACCCTATCTATAGCAAACTGGCACAGTATAACATAACGCCGGCAAGCCTTCAGTTTCAGGTGCAAACAGCGTTGGAAGGGAATGTGATCGGCACTATACTGGAGAATGAGCAATTGAACCCGATCCGTATGGTTTACCCGGGCAACCGCGGCTTAAATTTAATTGGGATTGAAAACCAGACAGTGTTTGTACCCAGCGGCAAACTGGTACCAATAAGCGAACTGGCATTGGTACAACTAAAATCGGGAGAGGCCGAAATAAGCCGTGAAAATCTGCAATCAATGGGGGTGGTAAGCGCCCGCCTGGAAGGCAGTGATCTGGGCTCCGTAATCCCGGCAATTCAAAAAAGCGTAAAGCAGAAAATAGGCCTGCCCCAGGGTTATCATATTGAATATGGGGGTGATTATGCCCAGCAGCAGCAATCTTTTAAAGAACTGCTGATTATCCTCATCACTTCCAGTTTATTGGTTTTTTGTGTGATCCTCTTTGTATTTAAACAATTCCGCATAGCGTTTTTAATTTTAATTGTGGCCGTTTTGGGTATATCCGGAAGTTTCCTCGCATTGTATATCACCCAAACACCGCTAAACGTGGGCAGCTACACCGGCCTGATCATGATCGTCGGTATTATAGCCGAAAATGCCATATTTACCTTTTTGCAGTTTAAACAACGCGCCATTGAAAATCAAAACAATGACCTTGAAAATAGCATTGATGAAGCGGTGATATATTCCATTTCCACACGTTTAAGGCCAAAACTAATGACCGCTTTAGGCGCCATTATCGCCCTTACGCCCCTGGCGTTGGGTATTGGCGCCGGGGCACAATTGCACCAGCCCCTGGCTATTGCAGTTATAGGTGGGTTTTTGGTAGCCCTGCCTTTATTGCTTATAGTTTTGCCAAGTATGATGCGCATCTTATACCGGTCTGTAAAATTCAACGAAGACGTTCAGCCTGTTCATTAATTCTTCGAATCTATTCGAATTTCAGGAATTGAATATCGCAGGACGGTACTCCAAAACAGGATAAAATCCGGTGTTTGTCCGATTAAAATAAATGTTGATGAAATAGTGTATTTCATCAACATTTATCCAGAATTCTATTTGATCTTTACCAATAAACAAACCAATATTCTCATCATGAAAAAGATTTTTTTAAGCACATTATGCGCTGTATTCGCTTCATTGTCGTTACACGCTCAAACTTATGTATTGGATAAAACCATTGCTTTAACCGGAGACGCCGGCTATGACTATGTTTCCATCGACATGCCAAATAACCGTTTGTATGTTTCGCACGGCACCATGTTAAACATTGTTGACCTTACTACCGAAACTCAAATTGGTTTAATAGGCGATTTGAAAGGTATCCATGGCGTTGCCATAGTGCCTAAAAGCAACCGGGCTTTTATTAGCGACGGAAAAGCAAATGCAGTAGTTGCTTTTGACCTTTCAACGCTTAAAGTAATCAGTACAATACCGGTTACAGGCAAAGGCCCCGACGGCATCATCTATGATCCTTATTCTGACAGGGTTTTTTGTATTAACGGCGACAGCAATGACGCATCAGTAATTGATCCTAATTCCCTTAAACAGGTTGGCTCAGTTGATCTTGGCGGCGCCCCGGAATTTGCTGTGTCGGACGGTAAAGGGAAAATATACAACAACCTCGAAGAAAAAAACAGCGTAAATGTGATAGACGCAAAAACGTTAAAAGTGATCAGCAATTATTCTTTAGCTCCGGCAGGTGGCCCCACAGGCATCGCTTTGGATGATGCGGACAACCGCATTTTCAGCGCCTGCCGTAAAAACAAAGGCATGAGCGTGCTTGATGCAACTTCGGGCAAGATTATAGCCACGTTGCCAATCGGGGGCGGTGTTGATGCTGTTTGCTATGACCCCGGAACCAAATTAATATTTTGCTCATGCGGCGATGGCACTACCACCATTATTAAACAGAATTCAGCAGATGATTATAGTGTTATCCAAACTTTAAAAACACCTGTCAGGGCGAAAACAATGGCTCTGGATACCCGTAACCACAAAATTTACCTGAGCGTGGCTGAATTTGAACCCGGCACGCGTAAAGTATTGCCAAACACATTTAAAGTATTGGTATTTAAGCTGCAATAGTTTTTTAAGCCAATAACAATAAGTCGTTTATTGACGTTTGATTGAAGGGGCCGGTTAACCGTGGGAAATTATTATGTTAAATTTTGCAATCAAATAATCTTTTAACCGCATATTATTATATTTACCAACTGATGCCCCTTCAATTTCATAATGATTAAGAAAAACGATTTCAATTACTCCAAGGAGTCTGAACCGCACCGTATCCGGACAAAGAGAATTTTAAAAGAGTTTCCGCAAATGAGAAACCTTATTGTTAAGAACCCCTTTACCCTATTAGTGATTGCGGGTTTGGTGGCATCTATGGTAGGTGTGGCATGGCTGGTCCGCGACCAATCGTGGTGGATTATTTTTGCTGCGGCTTATTTATATGGCGCTTTCGCAAATCATGCATTGTTTGTAATGATCCATGAGTGTGCCCATCAATTGTTGTTTAAAAACCGGCTGGCCAACCGCTGGGCGGCAATGTTTGCGAATCTTCCCCACATCATGCCGGGCGCAATTTCGTTTGAAAAATACCATCTTAAACATCATTCTTTCCAGGGCATCCATGAACTTGATGCTGATCTCCCAAACAAATGGGAGGCAAAGCTGATCAACAATTATTTTGTCGGCAAATTGTTATGGCTTCTATTTTTTCCTTTATTCCAGGGTACCCGTGTGTCAAGGCTGAAAGAGATCAACTTTTTCGACGGGTGGGTGGTTGTCAATATCCTGGTGCAGGCGGCGTTTACTGCGGCCATCTGGTATTTTATGGGATGGCATGCAGTTGCATTTTTGTTTATCAGTTTCTGGTTCTCTATCGGCCTGCATCCATTGGGTGCGCGCTGGGTACAGGAGCATTATTTAACCTTTGACAGCGACCAGGAAACCTACAGTTATTACGGCCCGCTAAACACTGTTGCATTTAATGTGGGCTACCACAATGAGCACCACGATTTTCCTTCAATCCCATGGAACAAGCTTCCGGATATTAAAAAAATGGCCCCTGAATATTACGATACCCTTTTGTCGCATAAATCATGGACGGTTTTATTCTTCAGGTTTTTGTTTGAGCGTGAAATTTCACTTTATAACAGGATATTAAGGAAAGAGCGCGGAAAAGTTAAACTCGAAGGTTACACCAGTCCGGACATAGAATTTATAAATCAACCGGCTAAAGTGGTGCTTGAACCTGTTATTTAAACCGGGTATTTTACAATATTTTCGAAAATCCGATGGGCTAAAAGCCTTTAGCTCATCGGATTTTTTTCGTTTCAGAAGGGAGAAAGGGTTCACCATTTATAATATATTTTTCTATTCCACGGTATTGGAATAACTATTAACATAATCTCTTGGCGACTTCCCCGTGATACCTTTAAACACATAATTAAAATTGGTTATGCTGTTAAACCCGCAACTGTAGGCAACTGTTGCTATACTGTTTCCCGAGCCATTTACCAGCAGTTTACATGCTTCATTTACCCTTACTTTATTTACAAAATGCACAAAAGTATGCCGGGTATGCTTTTTAAAATACCTGCAAAAAGCGGTAGGAGTAAGGTGGGCCTGCATGGCTGCGTCTTCCAGTGTTAAAGGGCTGCTATAATTGTGCATAATGTAGTTATACACGTTGGCTATGCGCATACCTTCAGTGTCCGTCATAGAGAGCGGGGAGTGCCCTGTAGTTAAGGGCTGCAAACTTTCATTTCCGCCGAGGGTATTAAGCAGTTCAATAAAAAGAGAGAGTTGATCGGCGCCGCTGGCCCGTTGCACAGCTTCAATTTGCCTGGCTATGTCAGTATAGTTATTATCCGGAACCTTATACCCGCTTTGCATTTGCTCAACAAAAGTCTTTACAGTTTTCATTTCGGGCAAGCTGAACAGCGCTGCTAATTTCCCGGAAGGGTTAAAAAATATAGTAACCGTTTTTACGTTCTTTTCGCTATCCGGCTGAAAATAGACGGGGTCGCTTTTAAAAAGATGCGGCAAATTGGCGCCGAGCAGATAAATTTCACCATCGCGGAAAGCGTGCATACTGCTGCCTGCCAGCAGCGTGCCCGAGCCCTTTTGCACCCAGGTGATCTGCGCCTCGGCATGCCGGTGCAGAAAGGTATAAAAATGCGGCAACACTTCCTCCAGCACAATAATGGTGCGATCATGCGGCACTGGAATGGTAAAGGGCAGGACTTTCATTTTGTAAAATTAGTTGATTGGGTTGGATAGGTGAGTGGTTGATTGGGTTAAAAAAAACATTTGTGAGATCAACCTAATCCAACCCAATAAACCACTCGCCAACCTACTCAAACCTCCCCGGCGCAAACATCCCGATATCCATGCTCGCTTTCTCTCCGTTAAAAGCTTCGGTAATTAATTTTCCTGTTGCGGGTCCCAGTGCTAAACCGATCATCGCATGCCCGGTTGCGATAGCCAGGTTTTTATATTTGTCCGATAGGCCGATATAAGGCAAACCATCCGGCGAAACCGGCCGGAAACCGAACCAAATATCTTTTTCCGCGGGCACTGCTAATTTAAAATCAGGGAAGTATTTGGGTACTGATTCAACTATGCCTTTTACGCGGTTGATATTTATCTGCTTGTTTAACTTACCAATTTCCATTGTGCCGCCAAAGCGGATGCTACCATTCATTGGGGTTACTGCTACCCTTGCCTCGCACAAAATGGAGGGTATCGTCATCGGTTTAACCGGATCATTCACCATAAACGAATAACCCTTGCCCGGCATCAGCGGAATACTAATTCCTGCAAGCTTAGCGATCCCCGGCGACCATGAGCCACCCGAAATAAGGTAAGCATCGCCGGTAAAATCTTTATCTTTGGTGCTGAATGAAGTTATTTTCCCGGCATTGTGGTTAATCCCTGTAACTTCGGTATTCCGGTGAATGCGTACCCCTTCGGCTTCCAGGTATTTTACCAGGCCTTTCATTAATTTATTGGGATATAAATGTGCATCGCAACGATAATGCACCGCCCCTAAAATATCAAGCTCAATTGCAGGTTGTAATTTCTGGCATTCATCCCTTGTAAGGTACTGGGCGTCGAGGCCAAGGTTAACCGCCTTTTCAACCATGTGCAGTTCTTCTTCTTCAACTTTGGGCGATTTATAAAGCATAAGGATACCATTATCGGTTAAATCAAAATCCACACCGGATTCTTTTTCAAACTCATGGTACAAGGCCTTGCTTAAAAGGGAAATATCCCTTAATCCGCCTGCTGAACGTTCAACGTGCTTTTTTGTGGCGCTTTTTAAAAATTTTAATCCCCAGCCAATCAATTCGGGATTTAGCGAAGGTTTTACATAAAAAGGGCTTTTGCTGTTAAACATCCAGCGGATCCCCTGCTCAACCATACCGGGCGAGGCCAATGGCACAAAATGGCTTGGGGTTATCATCCCGGCATTGCCAAATGAACAATTATCCGAAAGGTCGCCCTGCTCCAGAACGTCCACTTCCCAACCTGATTTGTGCAGGTAATAAGCGGAAAACAAACCTATTACTCCGCCGCCGATTATGATTGCTTTACTCATATTTTATTTAAAAAACATGTCATTGCGAGGCACGAAGCAATCGCGAACTATGCATAACGGATATGCATAATTCGCGATTGCCGCACTCGTTCCTCGCTCGCAATGACAAAAGATTATTTATATCACCTGGAACCCAAACGCATAAGGGTCCTCATCGTCAATTTTTATGGTGTTATAGCCAAATACCCTGGCCCAGCCCTCAATACCGGGTATAATGGCCGGTTTACCCCCTATCATTACTTCATCCTCAACCGTACCGATAAACTTACTGCCAATAATACTTTCATGAATAAAAGTATCGCCTTTTTTTAATTTCCCTTTGGCATGCCATTGTGCCATCCGCGCCGAAGTACCGGTGCCGCAGGGGGAACGGTCTATCGCCTTGTCGCCGTAGAAAACAGCGTTGCGGGCGGTTGCTTCCGGCGATATGGTTTTACCCGTCCAAAGGATATGCGAGCAGCCGTTAATGGTTGGGTTTTCGGGATGTACAAAGCTGTATTTTTCGTTTATCCTTTTCCTTAAAACCCGGCTCCACGAGATCAACTGGTCAGCAGTATAATCATCCAGATCTTTAAAATTTGGCTGCGGGTCAACAATGGCATAAAAATTACCGCCGTAGCTTACGTCAACCGTCAACATACCTAAATCAGGGCATTCCACCTCTAAGTTTTCAGCTGCCAGGTAGGATGCCACGTTAGTCAGCTTTACCGACTTTACTTTATTACCTTCCTGCTTGTATTCAATCAATACCAGTCCTGCAGGCGCTTCCATCCGCACTATGCCCGGTGTTTTGGGTGCTATCAGGCCTTCCTCAATAGCAATAGTGATAGTGCCGATAGTACCATGTCCGCACATAGGCAAACAGCCGCTGGTTTCGATAAATAAAACTGCCACATCATTAGCCGGATCGTGCGGCGGGTAAAGGATACTGCCTGACATCATATCATGTCCGCGAGGCTCAAACATCAGGCCTTTGCGTATCCAGTCATATTCTTTTAAAAAATGCTGGCGTTTTTCGCTCATATTATTACCCTGTAAATTCGGTCCTCCCCCGGCTACCAGCCTTACCGGATTACCACAGGTATGTGCGTCAATACAAAAAAAAGTTTTACTTGACATCTTTTATTTGTGTAGTCTGAAGTCGAAAGTCCCAAGTCGAAAGTCAAAAAAAGACTTAAGACTCAAGACTTCGGACTTAAGCCTTATTATTTAGTCCATTCGTTATTAAACAAGCGCCATATTTTTAGCGGGTTGTCAGTTTTTAATTCATCAGGCAATAAATCTTCGCTCCAGTTTTGCCAGCATACCGGGCGCACAAAGCGTTTTATAGCCCCGGTACCCACCGAAGTAAAACGGCTGTCGGATGTTGCCGGAAAGGGCCCGCCATGCTGCATAGCATTACCCACCTCGACACCGGTTGGCGGGCCGTTCAATATTACCCTCCCTGCTAAATTTGCCAGTTTATCGGTTATTGATCTGTACTCCGGCAGTTCCTCCTTTTCGGCCATTACGGTTGCTGTTAGCTGCCCCCGCAGCGTGCCTGTCACCTGCTCCAATTGGGCAATATCGTCAGCCACAACCAGCATAGAAAAAGGTCCGAAAACTTCCTCGCCGTACTTTTCGTCGGCCAAAAATGCTGAAGCGCTTATTTCAGTAACCACTGCCAGGCCCTGGTTGATATTTTCGGTATTTAATTTATCAGATTTTGCGATCACCGTAACAGCCTCTTCTTCCAGCCTTTCGCCAGATAATTTTGCAAAGTTTTTGCTGATTCCGTTTGTAAGCATTGTTGCTGAATTGACGGTGGCAATCCCTTCGCCAAGCGCTTTTTTAAATTTATCCAAACCATCTGACTTAACTGCCAGCAACAGGCCCGGTTTAGTGCAAAACTGCCCGGCATTAGTTGTAATTGAGCCATAAATTTTTGCCAGTTCTACGGCCCGGTTCTCCAAAGCCTGCGGTAATAATATGATGGGATTTATGCTGCCCATTTCGGCAAAAACAGGGATAGGTTCATCACGCTCACCAGCCATTTTTACCAACGCCATGCCGCCTTTAAGCGAACCTGTAAAGGTTACTATTTTTGTTTTAGGATGTTTTACCAGCGCTTCGCCAACGGTATAGCCATTGTCATATAAAATGGAAAATACGCCATCGGGCAGGTTATGCAATTCGGCAGCCCTTTTTATAGCCCCGGCAACCAGCGCACTTGTTCCGGGATGGGCAGGGTGAGCCTTAACTACAACCGGACAGCCCGCAGCCAATGCCGAAGCGGTATCGCCACCGGCAACTGAAAAAGCAAGCGGGAAATTACTTGCGCCAAAAACTACTGCCGGGCCCATGGGCGCCAGCATTTTGCGGATATCAACCCGGGGCAGTGGCTGCCGGTCGGGTATAGCGGTATCAATCACGGCTTCCACCCACGAGCCTTCTTCAAGCAGTGCTGCAAACATATACAACTGCCCTGTGGTACGTGCGCGCTCGCCCTGCAAACGTGCAGCAGGCAGCCCGGTTTCGGCCATGGCGCGTTCTATCAGCTCATCGCCAAGGGCTAAAATTTCATCGGCTATGCTACGCAGAAAGGCGGCTTTTTTGTTTTTATCTGCAAAACGGTATTCTCCAAATGCTTTTTCTGCAAGGGTTACCGCTTCATCCGCTTCCAATAAACCTGCCGCGTAAAAATCGCCCTCAAGTTCCTCCCCCGAAGCGGGATTTACCGCTTTAAATATATTCCCGATACGGGGAGAATAATTGTACCCTATTAAGTTTCTTGTATCCATGATCTCTTTATAAAATTATGTCAATTCGTTACCCGTGACATTTTCTAAAATTAGCGGCGGGGTGTCATGGTGAAGCACTCGAACCACGTGCGCAAAGGCCTTTACGCCAATGCATTAGCGCTAATGGCAAAGCGTTCAGGCCACCACACATGGTTCGAGTGCCTCACCATGACCGCTCTTTTTTGTCATTTCCCTTTTGGGACTTCTCCAAATTTTAACACTTGCAATGACATTTTTTGATTATTTCTCTCTCTTAACTTACCCCGGTCACATCAACTTCGTTTTCAACACCCCAGCTGCCGGCAGGCAGTTCAGGTCTGTTTGCAAGGGCTTTGCGAATAATGCCCAATATCCTTTCACGTTCTTCGCCCACAAGCGGTAAACGCGGCTGCCTGACGGTTTCGGTACCCAAACCCGTTTGGGCCTCGGCTAACTTGATGTATTGTACCAATTTTGGATGAATATCAAGTTCCAGAACAGGCAAAAACCAGCGGTAAATGGCCAAAGCTTCCTGATGACGGCCCTGTTTTGCGAGGTTAAAGATCGCGACTGTTTCTTTTGGAAACGCATCCACCAAACCGGCTACCCAGCCATCAGCCCCCATAAAAAGGCTTTCCAATGCCAAAGTATCCACACCGCATAAAAGCTTGAACCTGTCGCCAAAACGGTTAATCATCCGGGTAACGTTACTTACATCGCGGGTCGATTCCTTTACCGCCTGTATGTTTTCATATTGAGCCAGTTCCTCAAACATATCCAGCGTAACCTCTATCTTATAATCATAGGGGTTATTGTAGATCATAATGGGCAGCGGCGTACTCTTTGCCACCGTGGCGAAATATTGTACAGTTTCGGCGTCGTCAGCCTTATAACGTAGTGGCGGAAGCATCATTAAACCGTCTGCGCCATATTTTAATGCATTTTCGGCACAAAGTAATGCCGCTTTGGTGGTTTGCTCTGCAATATTTAAGACAACATATCCCCTCTTGTTTACTGTTTTAACGGTGTGTTTTAGCAATTCGATCTTTTCACGATCTGATAAAACACTGGCCTCGCCCAAAGAACCTCCGATGATGATACCTTTAGCCCCGGCTGCTAATTGTGCTTCTATATTTTTTTCAAATGCTTCAAAGTCAATCTCATCCTGATCATTGAATTTTGTGGTTACTGCCGGGAAAACCCCTTTCCATATTATACTCATATTCTTCTTGTTATTCAGTTTTATAAATTTTCATTTAGCATTGGCGGTTATGTCGCTCGTATAGTTTACTCACCCGGTCTTTGCTTCGCCCGACCACCCTCTCTACCGCGAGGTTTGGGAAATTTTTTTGTCTTTTTACCCTCTTTATGGCTTGCCATAGGAGGGTCGAACAGCGCAGCGCATTCGGAATGAGTAAATCGCCGATATACATTGGCGTTAATGCATCAGCGTCACCCCTCCCTACCCTCCCCAGGGAGGGAATAGAATTTTTCACTTACTCAACTTCACCAGCACTACCCCGTGCGGCGCTACTTTTGTTGTATAATTAGCGCCACTGGCAATTACATATTTCTGCTGCCATACATTACGGATTTTGGTATAGCCGCTTAATTCATTATCCTTCAGGTTCAGGGTAATGGTTTGATATTTATCCGATGTGTTAAATATCCCAACAGCTTTATTGCCGTCTTCCAGGTCCTTTATCCAAACCTGGTAGCCTTCGGTTTTTATGGCCTGCCGGGCCGCTTTGCCCAAGGCATCCTGGTCAATCGCAATCACTTCATCATTGGTGAGCAGGCCGAGTGTAAACCTGTCCAGTTTGCCCATATCGCAACCTATCAGCAATGGCGATGATAGAAGGCTCCACAAACTGATGTGGGTATATTGCTCATCGGGACTCAGGCGGCTGTTGCGCTGACTGTCGCCCCAGCCTACTTTGCCCACTACCAGCATATCCGGGTCGTTAAAATGACCGGGTTGTGCATAAGGCCCGTCGGCAACCTGATTAAATCCGATTTTGGACATGCTTTTCCAGGTATCTTCTATATCCCCGGTACTGCGCCAGCTGTTGCCACCAACTTCTGCGCCCCATTTCCACACATCGCCCATGCCATACTGGCAAAAACTAAACATAATATCACGGGGGATCTTATTCAGCGAAGCCCGCATTACCTGGTAGGGTTTTTTATAATCATCAAGTGTCGGGTTTTGAGCCGTCACTTCCGAATAAGAGCACCAGTCGTATTTCAAATAGTCAATTCCCCAGTCGCCGTAAGTTTTTGCATCCTGTTCTTCGTGCTGCCAGCTGCCCAGATAACCGCCACAGGTTCTTGGGCCGGGCGATGAATAAATACCCATTCGCAGGCCCAGGCTATGTACATAATCTGTAAGGCCCTTCATATCCGGGAATTTTTGGTTAGGAGTGATCTCGCCGCTCGCAGTACGCTGTGCTGCTTCCCATCCGTCATCAATATTGATATAGTTCCAGCCATGTGAGCTCAGTTTATCGATCATGGTTCTGGCGGCAACACGGGCCTTTTCATCATTTACTGATAGGCCAAAGGCATTCCAGCTGTTCCAACCCAAAGCAGGGGTTAAGCCGATAACATCGCCAATTTTTATGGTGAATTTTTTGGTTGTGCTGCCCAGGCTGTTGTGTACTGTTAAGGTAACCGGGTAATCTCCTTTTTGGTTAACTACACCGGTTATAATGCCGGTTTTAGCATCAAGTTTTAAACCATCCGGCAAGCCAGTTGCAGCGTATTGCAAGGGCTTTTTGCCGGTTGCCGGTATCAGGTATAAAAACGGATTACCCGGGCGTGCGCCGAATACATCAGCGCCATTGATGCGTGGTTTTGCACTTTGGTATGGGGTAAGCACATAAGGCGTACCCTCTGTTTTGCTTTTTGATTTGCCCGATTTTTCTTCTGTAAAAGTATATTCAAGGCGGAAGGATTTTTTGGCAAGCTTTGCTAAGTTAAATTTGTAAGTGAACGGCTTTCCGGCCGAAAACCCGGCATCATTTGTTTTCTCATAAACAATGCCATTATTTTCCGGGTCAATAACCTTGAAAACCAATTTACCTTTAAACAGGTAATTGCCATTTGTTATAAGTTTAACAGATTTAACCAGGTTGTCATTATCATCGTAACTAAAATCGGCATCAGTATTGATGCTCATGTTATCCATCAGGTCGGCCATGCTGATCCTGTGGTCATCGCCATAAATGCCGCCATCACCGCCGGTATCAAAAATGCGGATGGCCAGCACGTTTTCTTTATCCCACACAATGGCAGGGTTATTTGCAGCAATCACGTAACTGCGCATACCATATTGCGAGGTTTTAATGTCGCCGCCTTTGCCGCCATATTCACCTATTAGTTTGCCATTCAAATATACCTCGTCATTATCATCAATAACACCCAGTTCAAGCCTGATGCTGTCTTTCAGGTACGATTTTTCTTTGATGGATGATGGGATCACAATATGCAGCCTGTACCAGCCAAAGCCATCGTAATTTGGATAGCCCTGGGCTTCCCAGTTATGGAATACACTAATAGGCTTCCAGTTGTTGTCATTATAGTTTGGCGACGCCCATTGGGATGAATCGCCTGTGGTAAATTTCCATCCTTTTGCGATAGAAATTTCCTGTGCTGCAGCCTTTAAAAAAAAGGCCGCAGCCAGGGAGGTCAGTATAAAAATCTTTCTCATTAAAATAATTTGGTTTATTTGGTTATCAGTTCAATATCTTTTACCTGCTCAGGGAACCAAACCGTCATTTCGCCCTTGCCGCGGTTGGCCCACGAATAGTAAGGTATAGCTGTCATGGTTTTATTTTCCGTAGTAATGGTTTGGGCAGCTTCGTCAACATTTACTGTTTTAACATCCGCTTTTAAAACCATCACCCCGTTTAACAAAGATGGTTCATAACTTGCTGTAAATGCAGTACCTTTCGTAACAATTATATTGCAGGCCTTACCATCATTATCTTTCCATTCGGCACAATACATAATGGGGCCGCGCTGCAGGGCAACTTTACCCTTATCATCGGGGACAAGGGTGTTGGCAATTACCCTTTGCACATCCATGGGCAAAGTAAACTCTACCTTATCATTCTTTTTCCATTTTTTGCTGATCACCGCATAACCTTTCACTATCTGGTAGTCAACCGGCTTGCCATTTACTTTTATTTCAATTTTTTGTGCGGATGCTTGTTCGTATGTATAAAGATCCGATGGCATGGCCTGGTTTTGCGCCCATCCGGGGATGCGGATCTTTAAATTAAAATCCGTTGCCGATGCCGGGTCGATGGTGAAAGCCAATCCTCCCTCCCATGGGTAATTATTTTGCTGGGTTATCTTTAGTGCTTTGTTGTTCACCGTTAAATTGCCTGTGCCGCTGATGAACAGGTTCACATAAACATCGTTGCCGTTTTGTGCATAAATATAACCGGGAATAGACGGCAGCAAGCGCACCAAATTGGTGGGGCAGCATGAGCAGGTGAACCAGCCTGAGCGCTCCCTCTCCAGATCGGGATGACTATAGCTATTGCTTACCTGCATGGCATTGGTATAAAAGAACGATTTCCCATCTAACCCAACCCCCGAAATAAGGCCGTTGTACAGGGTTTTCTCCATCACGTCAATATATTTGGAATCGCCATGCAGCAGGAACATTCGCTGGTTCCAGAATACGCTGCCAATAGCGGCGCAGGTTTCGTTGTAGGCGGTAGCATTCGGCAGTTCGTAGTTGTCGCCAAAGCGCTCACCATCGCCAACTGCACCTATGCTGCCCTGCACATACATCTTTTTGGTTACCATGTTGTTCCATATCTTATCAATGGCTTTCAGGTAGGCGGTATCACCGGTAAGGGCGGCAACATCGGCCATGCCCGAATACAGGTACATGGCCCTTACTGCGTGACCTTCGGCTTCATCCTGATCGATAACAGGTTTGTCATCCTGGAAATAGGCGCCGTTCTCCCATGGGTTCTTACTCTTTTTGTCGTATTGTTTTATGCCGCGCTGGTCTATAAAGAATTTAGCCAGGGCCAGGTAATCCTTTTTGCCGGTGATGCGGTACAGCCTTACCAAACCCATCTCTACAATTTCGTGCCCCGGGGCTACATGTCTTTTACCGGGACCAAAAGTCCTGACTAAAAGATCGGCGTTTTTTAGGGCGATGTTTAAAAAGTTACGCTCGCCGGTTGCCATAAAGTGTGCGGCGGCGGCCTCATACATGTGGCCGCAATTGTAAAGCTCGTGGCTCATCATCGACTCATTTACCCAACGCTCCGGGCCTGCCCACGACTGCGGGTGAACAGGGTCGATACTGCGGGCGGTGTATAAATAACCATCAGGCTCCTGCGCCCTGCCTACAATGGCAATCAGCGAATCAATATAAGCTGCCAGTTTAGGGTCGGGATGAACGGCTAATGAATAGGACGCGCCTTCAATGGTTTTATATATATCGGTATCGTCAAAAGGGTAGGTAGTGCAAAACTTACCTTTATGTTCGGCAGCCATAATAAAGTTTTTTACCCGCCCGGTACTTTCGCAACGTGCGAATGATGCAGGGATAGTAGCCGTCCGGTTGGTTTCTATCCTTGAGGACCAAAAATGGTCACTGAGTTTTACGCTGGTAAAAGGGACCGGCTGAATAGGGTAATCCTGTTTTTGGGCAGAAGCCGAAAGGCCGCAGCCCGCGATAAGCAACAAACAAAGTTTCTTCATTATATCCTTTAAATTAATACTAACGGGTGATCGGGTATAAGCTTATCACCAATAAAATAACAGCATTTCAAAAGTACGCAGATTTAGATTGTATATTAAATGATTTTTAGCAGGTTATAACTATATTTTATCCTATTTATAGTAATTTTTTTATTTTATATGATAGGATAGCGGAAAATGATACTACTAATGCCAGAAATAGAAATATGTTGGTAGCCTGCGACTATTATGCCGAACCCAAATTTGCAGCTTTGATTTGCGATAAAAATAAAAATAAATGTAAATATTACATTAAAGCCTTTTTTTTTAAAGTAATTTCTACTTTTACTCCCTGATATTTTTTATCCTGTTTGTATATTACCAACCAACAAAATAAACCGCCCATGCGCAAATATTGCTTAACCCTCGATTTGAAAGACGACCCGACGCTGATAGCGGAATACGAAAAGTACCATACGGCCATCTGGCCTGAGATCCGCGAAAGCATCACCGGTTCGGGGATCACCAATATGGAGATATACCGTTATGGTAACCGTTTATTTATGATGATGGAAACCGATGAAAGTTTTAGCTTTGAAAAAAAATCGGCAATGGATGCGGCCAACGATAAAGTGCAGGAATGGGAAACATTGATGTGGAAGTACCAGCAGCCTTTGAAAAATGCGCAAAAAGGTGAGAAATGGGTTTTAATGAATAAAATATTCCAATTATAATTAAAAAAACAAATATCGTCATGCTTAAAAAAGTACAATTATTGCTGGTATGCGCTGGGTTCATCTTTTCGCCGGCTTTTGCACAAAAAAGGATCGGAAATGAAACGGACGCACAAAAAAATAAGCGCATGGAATGGTGGCAGGACGGTCGTTTCGGGATGTTTATCCATTTTGGCCTTTACTCCGGCGCTGCAAGGCATGAGTGGGTAAAACATAATGAACATTTGACCAATGAAGAATACCAAAAGTATTTCGATGAGTTTAACCCCGATCTGTTTGACCCCGTTAAATGGGCCAAAGAGGCAAAAGCGGCAGGGATGAAATATGCCGTTATGACTACAAAACACCACGAAGGTTTTTGTCTGTTTGATTCAAAATATACTGATTATAAAGCCACCAATACCCATGCCAAACGCGATCTGGTGCGCGAATATGTGAATGCTTTCAGGGCGCAGGGCCTAAAGGTTGGCTTTTATTATTCACTGTTAGACTGGCACCACCCGGATTATACCATGGATGACGCGCATCCGCTTACACAGGTGGATACCAGCGAAGCAAACTATAAACGCCTAAACAAAGGCCGCGATATGGCCAAATACAGACAGTACATGCGCAACCAGATCACAGAATTGTTAACCAATTATGGAAAAATTGATGTGCTGTGGATGGATTGGTCGTGGGATAAAGGTGCGAAGCGCGGAAAAGGAGCAGACGACTGGGGCGCTGTTGAGTTGCTGAAACTGGTGAGGAAACTACAGCCCGGCATTATTGTAAACAACAGGCTTGGACTTTATGACTATAAAGATGGCGGTGATTTTGAAACCCCTGAACAGGTGGGCACAGATGAATTAGCAAAATATAAGGGCAAAACCTGGGAAACCTGCCAGACTTTTTCAGGATCATGGGGCTACTACCGCGATGAATATAGCTGGAAAACACACCGGCAGCTGCTTGACCTGTTAATTACCTCGGTAAGCAATGGCGGCAATCTGATACTCAATGTAGGCCCAACCGGCCGCGGAGAATTTGACTACAGGGCTACCCGCGCACTGGACAGCCTTAGCTACTGGATGCATGCCAACAGTACAGCTGTTTACAATTGCACTTATGCTCCGGCTACCTATAAAATACCCGAAGGTGAAAAACTCACTTATAACAAAGCCACAGGCCGTTTATATGTTCATTTATTCAGCTATCCGAAAGATGGTAAATTGATCCTTCCGGGCTATAAGGGCAAAATAAAATACGCGCAGTTTTTGAACGATCATTCGGAGCTTTTATATAAGGCGTCAGACGGTAATGCGGAGGACCTGGTTTTAACGCTTCCGGCTAAAAAGCCAATTTATGAGATCCCGGTCGTTGAGTTAGACCTTCAGTAATAATTTAAAAGTAAAAGATTTAAGCAAACAATGTCAGCAAATAAAAATACCTTTTTACAGATACATCCCAAAGACAATGTTTTAGTAGCCCTGCAGGATTTGCCGCAGGGAACGAAAATTGATTTTGAAGGTGACAGTTTTGAATTAACCACCAACGTTGCTGCCAAGCATAAATTCAGTTTGACAGCTTTGCAACCCAACGACCAGATTTTTATGTACGGCGTATTGGTGGGCAAGGCAACACAGGCTATCCCAAAGGGTGGGCCCATCAGCACCCAAACGGTGAGCCATGCATCCGGCGAGTTCCATTTGGGCAAGCGTAAACTGGACTGGCACAAACCGGATACCGGCAAATTTGCGGGCAAAACCTTTATGGGTTATCATCGTGCTGATGGCTCGGTGGGGACAGGCAATTACTGGATAGTGGTACCGCTGGTTTTTTGTGAGAACCGTAATATCAACGTATTAAAAGAAGCCCTGTCCGATAAGCTCGGCTATAAAAAAGCCAAAAGCTATGATGCTGATGTAGATCAGTTGATAGGACTTTACCAGGCAGGCAAATCTGTTGAAGAGATTTTAAATGCGGATATACAGGCAGGTGCAGACAAAGCACAATCAAAAAAGCTGTTTAAAAATATCGACGGGATAAAATTCCTTACCCACGAAATGGGTTGCGGATGTAACCGGTCAGATGCGCAAACGCTGTGCGGCTTAATAGCTGGTTATGTTACCCATCCGAATGTAGCCGGGGCAACCATATTGAGCCTTGGCTGTCAGAATGCCCAGGTAAGTATTTTACAGCAGGAGATAAAGCTGCGTGACAGCAATTTCAGCAAACCCCTGGTGATACTTGAACAGCAAAAAGTAGGCACCGAAGCCGACTTGATGCAACAGGCGCTAAAGCAAACCTTTGCAGGCCTTGTACAGGTAAACAAGCAACAGCGTGAGCCTGCACCCTTATCAAAACTATGCATCGGGCTGGAATGCGGCGGTTCCGATGGTTTCTCAGGCATCTCGGCAAACCCGGCATTGGGTTATGTATCTGATCTGCTGGTTGCCATGGGCGGTTCTGTTATCCTGTCCGAATTTCCCGAACTTTGCGGGGTAGAGCAGGAATTGAGCGACAGGTGTGCAGATGAAGAAAAAGCCAATCATTTTATGGCGCTAATGACCGCCTACAATGCCCGCGCCGTGGCCGATGGATCAGGGTTTTATGCAAATCCGTCACCCGGCAACATAAAGGACGGCTTAATAACCGATGCCATAAAATCAGCCGGGGCTGCTAAAAAGGGCGGCACATCACCGGTTACCGATGTGCTCGATTATCCCGCCAAGGTAACTCACCCCGGTTTAAACCTGCTTTGCACTCCCGGCAGTGACGTAGAAAGCACCACCGCCGAAGTAGCAGCCGGGGCCAATGTTGTTTTGTTTACCACAGGTTTGGGCACCCCAACCGGCAACCCGGTTGCGCCTGTTATTAAATTATCAACCAATACCGTTACCGCGGTTAAAATGCCCGATATTATTGACATTGACTGCGGAACGATTATAGCAGGCGAAGAAACCATACAACAGGCAGGCGAACGCATACTTGATTATGTAATAAAGGTGGCCAGCGGCGAAACTGAACCGAAAGCAGTGCAGTTAGGCCAGGATGATTTTATTCCCTGGAAAAGGGGCGTATCCCTTTAAACTTGTAATTTAGGTTTTTATTCATTTAGTGGACGAACAAGCAAAGAATACCCGTACCCCGAATCAGTTAAGGATTGGCGCTGCTATATTCTTTTTTATTTCGGGGTTCGGTTATTCCACCTGGGCCTCGCGCATCCCTACTATTAAGCATCAGCTGCATTTAAATGAGGCCCAGTTGGGGACCGTGCTATTTGCTTTGCCTGTTGGCCTGATGTGTACCATGCCCATTACCAGCAGGCTGTTAACGCATTACAGCAGCCGCACCATTATGCTTTTCGGCTCGCTGCTTTTAAGTGTCATTTTAATTATAATCGGAATCACCAACAGTATGTGGCAGCTGATCGCGATGCTTTTTTGTTTTGGTTCTGCCCGTAACCTGATGACGCTTTCAATAAACACACAGGGCGTTGCCGTGCAGGCACTGTACAGTAAATCTATTATGGCTGCCTTTCATGGCATCTGGAGCCTGGCAGGTTTTGCCGGCGCTGCCGTGGGCCTGCTGATGGTGTATTTCAATATTGCCACGGCATGGCACTTTACCATTGTAAGTGTGGTGCTAACAATTTTCACGCTTTATTTTATTAAGGATACACTCTACCAGGAACCTGTTCCTCAAAGCCGGAGACCTGTATTTTCTTTGCCGGATAAGTATTTATTGAAGTTTTCCCTCATTTGCTTCGCCTGTATGGCTTGCGAAAATACCATGTACGACTGGAGCGCGCTGTATTTTCAAAAAGAGGTACATGCCGAAAAAACAACAGCAACAGCCGCTTTTGTACTTTACCTTGTAGCCATGACCACCGGTCGTTTTTTTGGCGACAGGCTGGTAACGCGGTCGGGGATAAAACAAGTTTTAAAATTCAGCGGCCTGTTTATTTTTTGCGGTTTATTGCTGGCAGTTGTATTGCCCTACACCATCACAGCCATGTTTGGTTTTGTCCTGATCGGTTTTGGCGTATCCTGCGTTGTACCCATGGTATTCAGCCTGGCGGGTAAATCAAAAAACATGAGCAGTTCATCAGCGCTTGCATCCATTTCGACCATCGGGTATATCGGATTTTTATTTATTCCGCCATTTGTGGGTTATATTGCACAAACCACCAATTTACGCTGGTCGTTTGGGATCGTTTCGCTTTTTGGGGCGTTAATTGTTTACCTGGTATCTAAATTAAAGGATGAGCATGAACACAACTCACCGGTAATACTGCCTGATTTTGAATAAGGGCAGAGGCGCAATATTGAAAGATGGCAAAACACATTTAACAAAAACCATACAGGACCTGGATGATTTGGGATATGTGCGGTTGTGATGAAAGGCAACAACCGTAGGGGCACCCCTTGTGGGCGCCCCCTTGTGGGCGCCCCTTTGTGGGCGCCCCTTTGTGAAGGTCGCCGCCCTGTGGTCGCCGCAGGCTCATTTGATACAGCCAATGTTCATCAGGGGCACCCACAAGGGGTGCCCCTACCGCTTATTCACGTTTCGAATACTGGACATAAACCTGGAATAGCGCCTGATTTTGAATAACGCAGAGGCAATATTGAAAGATGGCAAAACGCATTTAACAAAAACCATACAGGACCTGGATGATTTGGGATATGTGAGGCTGTGATAAAAACAACGCAGGGGTGTCCCCTTGTGAATTGGCAGCAACCTTAAACAGAGTGATTATACAAATTAAATGTTAACTGCAAATCAACACAACACTTTTTATTTACATAAAAGTCATTTATTTTTATTGATTTGTTAACGTACTTTTGTGGCGTATGCCGAAAAGTAATTTACCTGTTTACGCCATTGTTGAGCTGCTGATAAGGTTAGCCCCCCATAACAGCTTTATCGGGAACTATAAAGACCATAACCCGAACGGGGACAACATTAAGGTTAAAACAACCGGCGGCACCATCTGTTTTACACGGGTTTTGATCATGCGGCAGTTCGAAAACCCCGAACTGATTACCGACGCCGAACTTAGCGATATCGCAACATCATTTAGCCCGGCAGCCTGAGGTTTTTTTACCATAAATCCCTGCCACAACAATCACGGCAATTAATTTCTTCGTGCAGTAAAAGATAAGTACATTTATACTGCCAATGCAGATCGTTTTGTACCACCTGATTTATATCCTTCAGTTACCTTCCCGAGGGTATTTGTTTTGTTTAAGGCCGGTAAAAAATGGCAGATAAAATTGTTGATTATTCAAAATACGCATCTTTATAC
>JBIOHE010000017.1:0-25594 GCA_044448725.1 Sphingobacteriales bacterium
CTCCAAAGGAGAGGGTTTAATGAAGAGCGAAGTTAAAGTCCTCTCCTTTGGAGAGGATTTAGGTGAGGCAAAATGCCAAGGAACCCTTAAGTAAACGACATTGATTGGTCATTGGTCATTGGTCATTGGTCATTGGTCATTTTTTCAAGTCTCCCCTACCGGGGAGATCCAATAGCTGTCGGATCAGAGAGGCCTTGGAAATTGGGTTATTGGTGGCATCGAATCTATTTAAACTATTCAATGATTAATGACCAATGACTAATGACGCGCAGCAAATGACCCAATGACTAAATTAAGGTACCGGGTCGTGCCCATGCCCTCCCCATGGGTTGCAACTAACAATACGTTTTAAAGTTAACCAGCCGCCTTTAAAAGCGCCGTATTTCTTTATAGCCTCAACCCCATACTGCGAACATGTTGGTGTGTACCTGCACGAAGCCCCGGTGAGAGGCGAAATAAAATATTGATATATTTTAATTAAGATGATAAAAAAATACCCTGTTACCTTTTTAAGTATGTTGATAATAGCTTTCATTTTGCAATTTCAGCACAAAGTTGTGATAAAAGCTTCAGCATTTTTTTCCCGGTAAAATCAGAGGCGGCAATTTCTTTGCCAATATAGCCAAGCGAAAGCACAATTTTTTTATCCCTGCTGTTTAGCTGTTCGTATAAATATTGCTGCTTGTTAAGCCTGTAGGCTTCGCGCATGCGCCTTTTTATCAAATTGCGGTCAACTGCACGTTTGAAACGTTTTTTTGAAACCGAAAATACTATTTGTACCGGGAATTGCTGCGGCTCATCGATAAAAAGCCACGATGCCTTAAAAGGGTAACATAAAAAAGAAGAACCGTCATGAAAAAGCTTGTCAATAAGCTTTTTATTACATAACCGTTCTTCTTTTTTAAAAGTGTACATTGTGTTGCTGTTTTGAACCGAAACTAAAGAAAATACCGGCTCAAGCCCCGTTTTGGAGAAAGCAACCAGCTTTATGCTTTGTGGCTGCGCTCGTCAGATACTGACAACCTTTTACGGCCTTTGGCTCTTCTTGATGCTAATATCCTTCTGCCGTTAGCAGTTGACATGCGCTCACGGAAACCGTGTTTATTTCTTCTTTTCCTTTGTGAGGGCTGAAACGTTCTTTTCATGGCTATTTTATTCTATTCGTCGTTTTTAAAACAAGAGTGCAAATGTAGTGTTATTTTTTTTTATTTCAAATATTTTAGTGAGCCTTTGACTTACAGATTGCCCGATTGTGTTAAAATAAGTTATTTACGTTTGTTTATAATTAAAATTTTAGATTTACATTAATTCTTAAATAATCAACCACGCGCCTGATCAATAAAACCAACCAAACATGAAAACACTGATCTTCCTGTTGTTAGCACTGCCGCTTTGCGCTTTATCACAGGATTCATTATCAAGCCATTATAAAATATACAGCACCCTGGCACAAAAAATGGTTAAGCTGGATGACATTGTAAATGATCTGGATAATGCAGATGTTGTTTTCTTTGGCGAAGAACATAATGATTCAACAGGCCATTATTTGGAGTGTGCTTTGTTTAAAAAAATATCAGTGAAATATCCGGGGAAAACTGCATTATCCATGGAAATGTTTGAAACTGACTGTCAAAACGTTTTGGACGAATACCTGGACGGATTTATCCGCGAAAAGAATTTTATGACTGAAGCACGGACCTGGCATAATTACAAGGATTACCGCCCTTTAATTGAATGGGCCAAAGCTAACCAAATCCCTGTTATTGCCGCCAATGCGCCTGCCAGATATACAAATATGGTAAACCGGCTGGGTTTAAATAGTCTTGAACAATTAAACAAAACGGGGAAATCGTACCTTCCCCCCCTGCCAATTGATACCGCCTCGGGTATTTACTATGCCAAATTTTTGCAGATAACGGGTGGCCATGCCGCTATGGGCGGAATGAAAATGTTCCAGGCCCAAAACTTGTGGGACGCCACTATGGGATGGTCAATCGCACGGTTTGCAAAAACGCACCATGATTATAAAATACTCCAGATAAACGGCAGTTTTCACAGCGAGGGCAAACTCGGTACCGCCGCACAGTTGAAAAAGTATGATAAGAAAATCCGGATAATTAACATCGCAACATATAACGACCAAAATTTTGATAACCCGGATTGGAACAAGCTCAGCAAAAATGGCGATTACATTATAGTAACTGATCCTAAATTGCCAAAAACATTTTAGTTTATGGTTGATGGTTCATAGTTAATGGCTTCTTCTTTTTCATGCGTTTTAAAACACCTAAAAATCGCCGTTATAACTTATTTTTAAGTTCAGCGTAATTGATGTATTTTTGGCGGCATCGGATTATGCTTAAACAAAATCTTCAACAGAAACTATTACAGAAACTCTCCCCGCAGCAAATACAATTTATTAAATTGCTGCAGGTGCCAACCGTTTCATTGGATACGCGGATCAAAGAGGAGCTGGAAGAAAACCCTGCCCTCGAAGATTTGAGCCTGACCAATTTAAATGAACCTGAGGAACAATACCCCGACCATGACCCGGAAGACGATAACTTTAACAGCGATGATGAAAAGGGCGAGGCTGATGAGTTTAACATTGAGGATTACCTGCAGGAAGATAATGTAAATGAATACGGATCGCGTTATGACCAGAATGGTGATGACGAAGACGACCGTAAAGAAATACCTATAGCTGTACAAAGTTCGTTTTTTGAAAGCCTGCAGCAGCAACTGGACCTGCTTCCCTTATCAGACAAGGATTTCAGGATCGGGAGGCAAATTATCGGGAGCCTTGATGACGACGGCTATCTGCGCAGACCAATAACTTCACTTACAGACGACCTTGCATTTTCGCAAAATATTATGGCCGAAGATGATGAGGTTGAAGATATGCTGAGGGTGATCCAGGGATTCGACCCCCCCGGAGTAGGCGCACGCAGCCTGCAGGAATGCCTTGTTATACAACTGCGGAAAAAAGACCCGAACGACCCGATCATAAAAAAAGCGATACTGGTGGTTGAACATTACCTGGACGAGTTTACCCGCAAACACTATGATAAGCTTGAAAAATCATTAAACATGTCCTCTGATGAATTGCGTGGCGTTGTTAATGAGATTTTGAAGCTGAATCCTAAACCGGGCGATTCAAACGAAGTGAACACCAAGCAAATGCAGGTGATCCCCGATTTTCATATCATTAACAATGATGGCTTCCTGATTCTTACATTAAATTCAAAAAACGCACCGGAGCTGCGGGTAAGCCGCTCCTATCAGGAGATGTTTGAACATTATGATAAAGCATCGCAAAGGGATAAAAAATTAAAAGAGGCCGTACAATTTGTAAAGCAAAAGCTGGACTCGGCCAAATGGTTTATCGACGCCATTAAGCAGCGGCAGCAAACCTTGCTGAAAACAATGAACGCTATTATGCAATACCAGTACGAGTATTTTTTAACCGGCAACGACAAGAACCTGAAACCAATGATCCTTAAAGACATTGCCGACAGGATCAATATGGATATTTCGACAGTCTCACGTGTGGCGAATTCAAAATATGTTCAAACAGAATTTGGCACATTTTTATTGAAATCATTTTTCTCCGAAGCCATTCAAATGGAAAGTGGTGAAGAAGTATCAAACAAAGAGGTTAAAAAAATACTCGAGGAACATATCGGCGCGGAAGATAAGCAACACCCGCTTGCTGATGAAAAATTAACAGAAATTTTGAAAGAAGCCGGCTATAACATTGCCCGCCGAACGGTGGCCAAATACCGTGAGCAAATGAATATCCCGGTTGCAAGGCTGAGGAAAGAACTGTAGTAGTAAATTGGTTGATTGAGTGAGTAGTTGACTAAGTGAGTGGTTGAATAATGCTATCAACAAAACTTTAACTTGTCCCCTGTATTAAACTCAATCAACTGCTCACTTAATCAACTTAATCAACCAACCCTCAAAACCCATGCTGCGGACAGGTTACTTTATACCTGTTGTTGAGCAGTAAACTGATTACGATTTCGTGGGTGCCGTTGCTTACGGTATTTAAGGCGGAGGTAGTAATATCGTACGAATAGCCAATATTTATAAACGAACTGATATTTACACCGGCTAATACGCCAAATGAATCACCATGCCGGTATGATGCACCAATCCATATCTTATCCTGAAATGAAAACTTGGCATTAACATCATAAGTTAACGGTGTAGGGCTTATCTGCTTCACTAAAAATGAAGGCAAAAGGGTGATATCATCTGTTAAAAAAAGCTTAACCCCACCGGTTACAAAGTATTGAGGCACAGTTTTACTTTGGTTATACGAATTATTGGTACTGAAGTAAAGATTTTCGGGCAACAATTGCTGAACTGACGCACCGAAGTAATAATCGGAAGAATATAACCATATCCCTGTGCTAAGGTCAGGTTTCCACTGGCTGTTGTTCCCGTTGGCTATCGCCGGGTCAAATGGGGTTTCGAGGGTTAATTCGGCTGTATTAAGATTGATATGATTAAGCCCGGCAGCAACACCCACCGCTAAATTCAAACGGTCGGTTAAACCGAGGTGATAGGCATAAGTAACATCGATATTTGTTTGGGTAATAGGACCGGCCTGGTCAGATACAATCATAAAACCGATGCCATGATGGGGCTCAGCCGCCATATAGTTTTGGGTATATAGCCTGCTCGACGGATTTATGCCCCCCTCAGCCGGAAAGGCCGTAGCATCCCCCTGAATAAAATTATCACCTATCGGAGCGTCTATAGTTAAATAGCTGGTTACCGGCGCACCTTGCAGGCCGGTCCATTGGCTGCGGTATCCTGCCTTAACATCGGTATAGTTTTCAATGCCGGTAACAGCCGGGTTTAAAAGCAGATTGTTAAAAACATATTGGGTATATTGCGGCTTTTGCTGCGCAAAAGCCAGGTGTACCCCTCCGGTTATAACAAGCAACAGCGGTAAAATTCTTTTCATTCTTTATCTTATAATAGCTACGTAGCCGGACAATAATTTATCACCGTTTTTCAGGTTAATAATGTAATAATAGGTACCTGCCGGCAACGCAGCCCCTTTATAGGTACCCTCCCAGGGGATTCCATAACCAATTGACGAATATACATTTTCTCCATATCGGTTGTATATCTGAACTGTACAATTTAAGTAAGAATTCAGGTTTTTAATATCCCAGGCATCATTTATGCCATCGCCGTTAGGAGTAAACGCATTTGGGATGATAATATTTTGAGGCACCGGGCTAATGGTAAGGATGCCCGGCACCTGAATAATTGTATAGTTTAACGCTGCTGCTCCTGTTACCGTAATGGGATATAGCCCAACGGTTGAATTGGTTAAAGCCGTTGTGGCAATAACCGGTTGAGTGATCAACTGCGCCGGGCCATCGTTGTTCACAAAACTATTATAAGTTAGGGTTAAAACGGGGTTAACCCGGCCGAAGGTTTTGCTTTTGTTATCTGCTGTGATAGTTAGCGGGGCCGGGGTTACCGTACTTACGGGCATCGCAACATTAACATCCGCCGCTCCTGTGCTGCTTAAAACGATATTACCTGAATAATTGCCGACCGGCGTGGACGATGCCAGCCGGATATAAACCGTAGTGGATACAATGGCGCCTGCCGCACCAACGGTAACGGTCTTGTTATAGGTAATATCATTGGTACTAAGCTCAAACCCCGGCGGCGGGGTAACTAAAATGCCCGCCGTCATATTTGTGCCCGAAACGGTAAAAACTGTTGCTGTTGACTTGGTGCCGTAAATAGTGTTTAGGGGGGCCGGGCTACCGGAAGCGGTTATTATTGCAGGCGGCGCCGGGTTTACCGTAATAGTAAAAGTAGCGGGTATGCCGCTACAGCCTGCACCGCTTGAAATAAAATTACCAAATGAGTACGGGGACGAACCAACATTTACCGTAGCAGTAACCATATTGGATACCGTATTGATCACCGAAACTGTATTTTCTCCTGCATTTGCTACGCATACCAGGCTACCGTCGGGGCTTACTGATACGCCATATGGGCTCGCGGCGCCTCCAGCCAATATAATAACTGCGTCAGCCTCATAGGTTTTCGTATCAAACACAAAGACAATACCATCTGCCGGGTGAGTTATGTATATGCGACTGCCATCGGGGCTCATGGCCATTCCAGTAGGGGATACCCCCCCTGCTACTGTAGCAATTACAGCGTTTGTTGATGTATTAATCAATGAGATATTGTTTGAACCTTCATTTGCAACGTATAGCGTGTTGCCATCGGGACTTATTGCTAAGCCACGGGGGGTTGTGCCTACTGAAATTGCAGATACCACCGTATTGGTTGTGGTATTGATTACTGATACAGTGCCGGAGCCTGAATCTGAAACGTATAGTTTGGTGCCATCGGGGCTTACCAGTAACTCCTCGGGACTAAGGTCTACTGAAATAAGGTTTGTTATTGTATTGGTTGCCGTATTGATAACAGTGACAGTTCCCTTGCTAACAGTTGGCGTTTGGTTTGTTACATACAGCCGGCTACCATCGGGGCTTACACATATGCCATATGGACTTGAACCCACAGCGATAGTGGACACCACCGTATTAGTTGCAGAATTGATCACTGAAACCGTGCCGGAAGAAGAGTTTGTTACATATACTCTGCTGCCATCAGGGCTTAAAGATACATATGCAGGGTCTGCCCCGACAGGAATAGTAGATACCAGCTGATTTGTTGCCAAACTGATCACCGAGACGGTACCGTCAGCGGCGTTCGCTATATATGCATATCCCGCTGATCGCATGGGGGTAACTGTAATAGTGGCCTTCACTGCAGTACTCCCGGTATTTACGGCTGTAAACGAAGCAATATCTCCTGTACCACTGGCAGGCAAGCCTATCCCTGGCGTATCATTAACCCAATTAAAAGTATTATCCGTACCTGTAAAATTAACCACAGCTGTGGCCGCGCCGTTATTAACCTTTTGACTAACTACCGTATTTACCATTGGCAGCGCATTTACAATACCGGTGACCGGCGGGTTAAGAGTTGAAGCGCCGGGCGAAGTTAGCACTACACTGCCTGATATGTTACCTGCCGGAGCAGAAGCCGCCGACCGCACATAGATAACAGTATTATTTACAGCTCCTCCAGATTGTTTAAGTATCAATGTATTGCTATATCCCGTGTTTGGGGAAAATGAAATTTCAAAGTTATTTGGCGCAGTTGCTGTAATATCATCTGTTAAACCATTCCCGGAAACAGTAAACTGCTGAATTTGCGGGCTTGCGGAGGCTGTGCCTGCGCAGGCGGAAATGGCGCCGGTTGGAATATTAACTGATATGGCGGGAGGCTGTACCGGCGTTGGATTGACGGTGATGGTGAATTTAACCGGCGTGCCCGGGCACTGGCCACTTCCTGAAATAAAATTACCAAGGGACATTGGACGGCTACCGACATTTATAGTCGAACTAACTGTATTAGTTGCAGTATTAATAACAGATACACTGTTCGAATTTTCGTTCGTTACATAGACCATGCTACCATCCGAAACTACCCAGGCATAATCAGGACTTGAACCGACCGGAATAGTTGCGATGACTGTATTTGTGGAGGTATTTATTACTGAAACCGTGTTATCAAAGGTATTTGTAACATATACCCGGCTACCATCGGGAGTAACAGTTAACCCCAATGGCCGCTGTCCCACCTGTATTGTAGCTAACACCGAATTGTTTGCTGTATTGATAACCACAACCGCATTTTCAATATTATCTACTACATACACCCTTGCACCATCATTGGTTATTACTATCCCTTCAGGGGCCCCACCAAATCTAATAGTAGCTACAACGGTATTAGTTGCTGTGCTAATTACTAAAACAGCATTTCCCCCATTATCTGAAACATATAAATTACTTCCGTCAGGACTTATCACGATCCCAAATAGTTGGTTACCAATAATCAATGTAGCTATCACTGTATTGGTCGCTGCGTCTATCTCCGAGATAGTACTACTACCAACAGTACTATCACCAAAGTTTACGACATAGATTTTTTTACCATCAGGACTGACAGCTACACCACGGGGAGACAGGCCGACCGCGACCGTAGCTATCACAGTATTGCTTGCTGCATCGATTACCGAAACAGTATTTGAACTGTAATTTGTCACATAGACCCTGCTACCGTCCGGGCTCACAGCTGCACCCATAGGACCTGTTCCCACCTTAATTGTGGATATAACCGTGCCTGTTGCAGTATTGATCACCGAAACCGTATTATCACCTAAATTTGCTATATATGCAAATCCGGCGTTTATCGGCGTTGCAGTAATAGTAGCCGTAATTGGGCTGCTACCAGTGTTCACCGCCGTAAATGATGCAATATCCCCCCTCCCGCTTGCAGCCAAACCTATACCCGGCGTATCATTTGTCCATGTAAAAGTATTGCCTGTACCCGTAAAGTTAACCGCTGCTGTGACTGTGCCGTTATTAACTTTTTGGTTGCCTACCGCATTTATGGTTGGCAATGCATTTACCGTACCGGCTACCGCTACGGTTTGGTTGCCTGCACCCGCAGAAGTTAACGTTATATTACCCGATATACTGCCCGTTGCAGCAGAAACCGCCGAGCGAACGTAAACCACTGTACTGCCCACCGTACCCGCAGTTTGCGGGATGGTAACACTATTGCCATAGCCGCTACCCGCAACAAGTGACACCTCAAAGCCCGTTGGGGCTGTTGCTTTTATATTAGCCGTCAAATTGCTGCCCGAAACGGTGAATTGCTGAATTTGCGGGCTGGCAGAAGCCGTGCCTGCACATGCAGCAATAAAACCCGCAGGCGTACTGGCTATTATGGTTGGAGGTAAAGTTGGGTTTACGGTGATAGTAAACTTCATGGATTTACAACCTGTAATAAAATTGCCATAAGAATTTGGATTATCCCCCACATGAATGGAGGTAATTATAGACTTGGTTGCAACATCCATTACCATAACGATACCTAAAAGTTTGTCGGTAAAGTACAATTTGTTACCGTCGGGGCTTACCGATATGCCCCAAATGTTCCAACTTGCCGGAAGCGTTGGTATTTCTGTCACTACGAGGTTTGTGGCTGTATTAATAAAACAAATATTGCCATTATCGGCCACATATACCATACTACCGTCAGGACTTACACATACTCCAACAGGAGAGCCGCTTACAGGTATTGTAGCTATTACAGAATCATCCGCGGTATTTATAACGGAAACACTACTATTGCTTTGATTTGTGACATACAATTGACGGCCATCTACACTTACAGCTAAATCGCGCGGCTGTCTTCCTACCGGAATTGTTGCCACAACCGTGTTTGAGAGGATATTAATTACCGAGACAGTATTGGACATTTGATTTGCAACAAACAACTGACTTCCATCGGGGCTCACCGAGATACCCTCGGGGGTATCGCCTACAGCAATCGTTGCTATCACAGTATTAGAGCCAGAATTAATTACTGAAACACTATTTTCATTTAGATTTACTACATATACCTGACTTCCATCGGGGTTCACAACTACGCCACGTGGCCCTAATCCTACTGCTATTGTAGATGTTACGACGTTTGTTGCTGTATTGATAACCGACACCGAGTTTGAAAGACTGTTTGCAACATATACCTTGCTTCCGTCCGGACTAACCGATACTCCCGTTGGATTTCCGCCCACCGGAATAGTTGTTACGATTGTGTCGGCAGTTGTATTGATTACCGTGACCGAATTCGAACCATCATTCGTTATATATGCGAAATGAGGGGAGAGTGGCGGGATAGCGGTAATCGTCGCAGTAACTCGCTTTGAGCCATTATTCACCGCTTTAAACGATGCAATATCCCCTGCTCCGCTTACAGGCAAACCTATGCCCGGCGTATCATTAGTCCAGTTATATGTACAGCCGTTAGCTGGAAATTTTATAGCTTTAGTAGCGCCTCCGTTTACCACCGTATCGGTTTGGGCTTTCGCCGAATAGCATAGTAAGAAAAGAGAAGTAGTTACACTTAGATAAAGTAAAAGTCTTTTCATGTGCTAAGGCTTGTGTATGCTATATTGAAAACGGGTTGTAAAAATAAGCTGTTCAGGTAAATTGTTGATTATATTGAAGTTTGAGTATTAAATTTGAACCTACCCAATCAACCTAATCTAACCCAATCAACACCCTCAGCTTCACCAAACAAATATACAGCATTTCCGGCAATTACCGGATGATAGTTACGCTGCCTGATATGATTTTACGGCCATTTTTAGGATTGATGATATAATAATAGGTACCCGATGGCAATGGGGTTCCCTTGTAGGTACCGTCCCAGGGAATCGGGTAGCCGGTTGAGGTGAATACTTTTTCTCCCACACGGTTAAAAACATCAACTGAATTATTGGGGTACGATTCAAGGTATTTAATATCCCAGGTATCATTGATGCCGTCGCCGTTAGGCGTAAACGCATTGGGGACCACCGGATATTTCAGTACGCTTACATTAACTTCCGCAGCAGCCGAACAACCTTGCGGATTGGTAACTATTAGCTTATAGGTTGTGTTTTCCAACGGAGAGGCTACTGGATTTAACACATTATCGTGATCCAAACCTCCAGAAGGCGTCCAATGATAAGTGAGGCTGTCGCCGCTTGCTTTGGCCGGGATGGTAACCTGCCCGCCTTCAAGCAAAAGCAGGTCGGGCACAATTGAAACCACAGGAACAGGATTAACAATAACCCGCTGTATCGTGGAGTAACTACAACCGTTTTGAGCAGTGAAGGTATAATTTACAGTAAAGGTACCTGCGGCCGAAGGGGTAAACAAACCGGTTGAGGAAACGCCCGTCCCGGCAAATTTACCGGTACCGGTAAACCCGTTTCTATTTTCAACAATTTGTACCGGCGCCGAATTCCGGCACAGCGGACCGACGGACGATAATGTAACCAGCGGGTTCGCGTATATAGTGATATTCTGCTCCATAGTGCTGGTGCAGGTGATCCCCGAAAATACATCCATCCTTACGGTATATGATTTTGTGAGCGGCGAATTAAATAAGCCGTAATTGTGATGATACTTACGCGACGCCTGCAAACTGTCTTTATAAAACACTACCGTATCGGCCGGCTTGTTATTATAATCAAAATACCATACTATTTTCGTGATGCTGCCAAAATCTACGGTTGACCGGTCATCAAAAACCACATCGTCCACGCTGCATAAATTAGCGCTGTTCTCAACTGAAAATGCCGCTACCGGGGTATCGCCGTTAACGGTAAATGGTTGTATTTTTGATTGGGAACAACCATATTCGGAAGTAACAGTCAGGGTAACATTATAATTACTTGCCTGCGAATATTTATGTTTCGGATTTCGTTCGGTTGAGGTATTCGGGTTGGCTGCTGTGGCATTCGGATCGCCAAAGTTCCACAAATAGGTAAAAGTCGGCTCCGAACTATCGGCAATCGTGCTCATATTGGTAAACCGTGCATAAGTGTCGTTGAGGCACACCGCAGGCAAAGCAAAATCAACGACCGGGACCGGGCTGACAGTTATTACCTTTTCCACAGCGACGCTTGAACAACCGGTATTCAAAATCACCGTTAGTTTTACGGTGTCCGTTCCGGTATTTGCATAAGTATGGTTAAATGGCTGATCATTGGCAAGCGTATCGGTTTTCCCATCACCAAAATTCCACATCCATTTAACGATTTTCCCTTCAACAGATGTCGATTGATCGGTAAATGTAATGCTCCTGCCTATACAATCAGGAACAGAGGTTATAAAGGCGGCAACTGGTTTATGATCGATATTTACCATTATCGTTGTATCCGTACCGCAGCCGTTTACGTTGGCAACGCTTAACTTCACTTTATAATTACCCGGATTGGTGTATAAATGTTTGGGGCTCTGCAAAGCTGATGTGGTGTTATCGCCAAAATCCCATAGCCAGGTTTTTATAAAACTGCCGTTAATGCTGGTCTTATCGGTAAAAATGGTCGAATCCCCCAAACATGATCCCGCGGCTAAAAAACTGGCGCTTGGCGGGGCCGAAATATTGAAGTCAAAGGTCACCGTTTCGTTATTACCGCAAATACCGGCAACCGGGTTAAATACGGTCGCTACAACCGAAGTATCGCCTGGTTTATTATAGCTTATGATCTTATTATATTCGTAATGGTACAAAGTCTGCGTGCCGGCTGTTGTTGTTGATACAACTTGCGGGCTATTATCGGTATAAGTAGTTCCATTTTTTAAATTCCAGGTAATATCAGGGGTTTGATAAGGCAGGGTAAGCAGTAATTTATACGTTGAACCGATACAGCCATTAGTTTGTGTAATTGAACTATTGGCAGGATTAGCCAATGCAATATTCCTATTAAGGTTTTGCAGGTTGGTGCCGGCTGCATATCCGTAAGATTCTGCAAGGCCAAATCCATAAGCTATTGCGTTAAAACCATCACCTGCGCTTATGGTATGAGTACCCTGGCTGCCGGAAGTCACCTGCACATTTCGCGGCCCTGACTGGACGGGGATCTGCGCATAAGAATATAGCGGATTGGTGGGTACAACGGTAAAATTGGTGTATGGCGAACCGTCAAGCGTAAAGGTGGACACCGCGCTGGTTTTTATCAAAACATTGATAAAGCTTTTTACAATTTCATAATTCCCGGTTGAGTACAGGGTTACATGGTCAAGGGTTTGCTCAAGCGGGTTAATAAAGATCATTTCAGGGTCGCCGACGTCGGCGCCATAAACCCCGCAGTCTATTGTGTTACCCTGCGTTACCGCATATTGTACTACCTGTATTGGCTGGTCGGCAGTTATTGTATTGGTGCTTTGCGAGGCAAATTCGTAATAACCATTAGTAAATGAGCTTAACGGCACCAATGTTCCGTTCAATTTCACATTGGGATTGGTAGTTGTGGAAGGATTGCCTAAAAATATCCGGTAAACGTCGTAGTTGCGGCTGGCCAATGGCACTGTGATGTAATTTTTTCCCCATGATTCGGTAGGATATACCTGTTGAAACAAGTTATCGGAAGTTATATACTTGGGATTACAGCCGATTTCCATTCTTGTGCTGCCTGCAAACATCGCAATTTTGGTACAGCCGCCTGTTGCAGAATTCACGGATGTAATTGTACTGCCGGTAAGATCAGTGGCCGACAAGGCCTGATAAATCTGGCCTTTTTGCAGTTGAAGCGTAAAAGTTACATTGTTTGGATGCCCGTCAAGCAGCGGGGCTGCCGGGGTTACCTGTACTGTAGTATTATTTTCTGTTGCAATAATAATAAATGAAGAATAAGCGGGGTCATTGGGTGCAGCATTTGATCTTTGAATATAATTCATTGAAAAGTAATCCTTCCCCAGTGTGGTTACCGGCAATAATAAAGTAGCGCCCGAAACGCCTTTTGCATAAATATGCGCATAAATGGCAACCGGTTTCAGGGAGGTAATATGTATCCCCTTGTTATATTGTCCCGCCGCAGGTAAATAGGCCACCGGCGGAATAGTGACAATAGTTACCTGATTGGCTGCAACAGTAAAAGGAATAGCGGCAAAGCTGCCATCAGCTATGGTTACTGTACCTGATGTATTTACAGCGGAAGTGATGTACAGGCTCATCAGGCTCCCGCCATCCAGCCCTTTGCCATCCATACTTGCACCCATGTTATGGTCCATGTAGGCAGTCCAGAACTCTGTACCGCTGTTGGTAGTGTTTTGAGAACGGGCGTCAACAATGCTGCAAAAAACAGCACATACCGTTATTATTATACGTATAAATATTTTCAATCGACTTGATAGTAAATTAACTGGTTTTTTTCTGTTGTAAATTGTTTACGTTGGAAACGGGCCGTTAAAAATACAAAAACCTTTGACTGAAAACATTACACCAAAAAAAAATATTGTAAACAGGCAATTATTTCATTTAAAAAAACTTATCCGGGTTTGGCACAAGGTTTAAAAACCTTTCAAAATTCTCGGCGTAATGCGATTGGTCGAGTTTGTAATAAAACGCCCCTTTTTTTGAGGAGAACTTATCCTTTTCAGCTAATTTCAACAGCAAACCGGTCGATAATAATTTACGGCTGAAATTGCGGTCATCGAAAGTGGTATTATAAACACCTTCATACAACGCCTGTAATTGTGGTATGGTAAATTTTTCGGGCAATAATTGAAATAAAATAGGGTGCAGTGCCGCTTTGTAGCGCAATTGCCTTTGGGCGAGCTTAACCATCTCGTTATGGTCGAATATTAATTCGGGCATTTCGCTCAATAAAAACCACTCGGCATGATACTCATCATTGATCTGCTTTTCATATTGATGAATGTCAATAAGTGCAAAATAAGCAATGGATAAAGTTCTTTCAACCGGGTCACGGTCTGGTTTTCCAAAAACCTGGAACTGCTCCATATATACATTCTTTAAACCGGTACGCATTTCCAAAACACGGTTCGCCGCATCTTCCGGCGACTCTGACGGTTGTATGAAACCGCCCATCAGGCTCCATTTATTTTTTTCAGGCTCAATATTACGCTGTACAAGCAGCAATTTTAAATTCCATCCGTCAAATCCGAAAATGATACAATCTGTAGCAACTAAAATTCGTTTTTGACCTGTATATCTTTGCATAACCAGGCTTATAGTTTATTTACAAGTGTAGAAAAAAAAATGGAGATTTTTGTCAGAGGTTGGAGATTAGCGATCGGAGATTAGTTTTTATATTGAAAATTCCAACAAATCTCTAATCTCCAACCTCTGATCTCCATAACTAACTGACCCGTTTCCCATGCAACAGCATGTCCATTGCATGATCGAAGGAACCGGCAAGGATCACTTCACCCGAATTAACAAAAAATATCTCATCGGCATTTTCGATGGTATTTAGCCGGTGCGCAATGATTACGCGGGTAGTGCTTGCCGGCAATTTATTTAAAATATCGCTCAGGAGTTTTTCTGTTATCGTATCGATATTGGCTGTTGCTTCATCCAGAATAAGCAGTTCAGGATTTCGTAACACCGCGCGCATAAACGCGATGAGTTGTTTTTGTCCCAGGCTGATGCTATCCCCGCCGGACAGCACTTCTGTATCCAGGCCTTTTTCAAATATGGCCAATAAACTGCCAAGGTTTGCTTCTACTATTACCTGTTCCAGCTGTTCGTTGCTGTGGTTTACATAAAGCTCGTTACTGTATAAAATATTTTCGCGCACAGTTCCGGTAAATAAAAACGGCTCCTGCAAAATAAAGCCTATCTTCCTGGTGCGTTCAATCGGCCCATAAGTCCTTATATCCCTGCCGTCAAGCAACACTGTCCCTTTACCTGCATCGTACAAACGGGCAATCAGCGATGCCGTTGTGGTTTTGCCCCCGCCGGTTGGCCCAACCAATGCGTAGGTTTTCCCGCGTTCGAGCTTAAAGCTGATGTTATGCAATATTTCCTTACTGTCGTCATAACTAAAATGCACATTCCTGAATTCCAGGAGCGACCTGGATATTTCGGTATCAGTGCCTTCAACAATTACCAGATCGGTATCCAGGGCTAAGATGTGTGATATTCGGTCCCAGCTGGCCATCGCCGTCTGGAAACTGGCCCATAAAGCCGCAAGTTGCCTCAGTGGGTTATAAAAAAGATTGGCATAAGCTAAATAACTAACCAATAAACCCATCCCAAACTGACCTGCCGAGATCAGGTAGATGCCATAAGAAAGTACAATTAGCTGCGCAAGACTGGAAAACAAACCATAAACCGGCACAAAGGTATTATTGGCAATGCCTGCACTGATGGCGGTATTATAGTTTTGTTTATTGGCTTCATCAAATTTTTTGCGAAAATAGTCGCGGCGGTTAAAGGCTATGATCACTTTAAAATTATTGAGGCTCTCCTGTATCTCTGCGCTCATGCCGCCAACGCTTTTCAGGTTTTTCGCGTTCCTGCTTTTTACCCAGGCAGACGTCAAACTTGTAAAAACAAGGATAACTACAGCAGGGACAAGTGTTGCCGCGCCGAGCTTTATATTGATCGACAACAAATAGATTCCCGCGCCCGTCATTGTGGCGATACTCCCGATAAACTGCATTAATGATTGCGAGAAAAACTGGTTTAGTTTATCAGTATCGTTGTTAATACGGGATATGAGGTCACCAGCCTTATTCTGGTTAAAAAAACCTACCGGCAGTAGTTGAAGTTTATTAAAAATAGCATTCCGCAAAGTAAACAGCATGCGCTGCCCTACCCCGCCCATCAGAATGGTTTGCAAGTAGCTTGATAGTAAAGCAACGAGGTACATGGCCAGTAATATGGCGCAATTTACCAGTACGCCATGGTAGTTTTTATGCTGTACAAATATGTACTTATCAATGGTACGCCCCATAATAAGCACTCCCTCAAGGTTAAGCCCGGAATTTATCAGAATGGCGATCAATGCCAATATCAGGTTCCTTCGCTCGTGCGCTATCAGCTTCAGTAATTTCCCAAGCGACGACCACGTTGATGATTTAGGGGCATTCGCCTGGAGGTCATTTAGATTGTAGTTCATAATTGCTGGTGCTTTGTTGCGAATTAAAAATCTGTACGTACTCGGGGCTGCTGTGCATCAGTTCATCATGTGTGCCGCCGGCAATGATCTCACCTTCCATCAATAAAATGATCTTATCATAATGTTCGACGGAAGCTATTTTCTGGGTGACCGAAATGAGGGTTAAACCAGGATAATTCTGTTGCACATTGGCCAATATTTTATTTTCGGTACCGGTGTCAACCCTCGCTGTAAAATCATCGAGTAACAGTACCTTAGGATTAATAGCCAGCGCCCTTGCCAGCATAATGCGTTGCTTTTGCCCGCCCGAAAGACTGGCGCCGCGTTCAGAAACAATGGTGCTCAATTTGTCAGGCAGCGCATCCACAAAATCTCTTAGTTCTGCTGTGTTGATGGCTTTTTCCAATGACTCGTCGGTAACAATATCGCTGAAGGCTATATTTTCGCGGATGCTCATATTAAAGATGATGCTATCCTGGAAAACAAAGCCAACCTGACTATGGAATGATTCGCTGTCATAGTCATCTATATTTCTGCCGTCAAATAATATAGTTCCTTCATTGGGTTTTATCAGGCCCGTCAACAGGAACAGCAATTGCGATTTCCCCGCAGCCGTAGGGCCGATCACGGCGATCTTTGAACCTGCCTTTGCCGAAAAAGAAATATGTTTCAGTGCAGGCCGCTGTCCGTAAATTATCGAAACATTTTTTAGCTCAATTTCCCCCCGGAGCGTTTCGATGACGGTGCCTGTTTCCGAAGTATCCGTTGAATTCAAAACCGAATTGATCCGTTGAAACGAGGCTGTTGCCTGCGCAATAATATTGCTCATAAACCCAATTACCAGTATAGGGAAGATCAGCTGTGACAGGTAACTGTTAAAAGCAGCGAAATCGCCGAGGCTCATGGTATTATTTATTACAAAATGACCGCCTAATGCCAAAATGCTGAGGGTAGCCATACTGGCTGTAAATGTGATCACAGGGATCAAACCTGCAAAAAGGCGTAAAATGGAAAGCCCTATATCCCTTGCCTCGGTATTTGCCTTTAAAAATTTATCGAACTCCAGTTGCTGCGAGTTGATTACCCTGATCAGCGCCGAACCCAGGATACTTTCGTTAATAACCTTGTTCAGCCAATCAATAACGCCGCGGCTTTTGATGAACAATACCCTCACCTTTCGCAATACCCAAAAAAAGGTACCGCCAATTATCGGGATAATGGCGATGATGCATAAAGCCAGTTTCCAGTTTATGGTAAGCAAAAGAATACTTGCGCCAACAATGGTAAAAACCGAGGACACTATAGAAACCAATGCCTGCGATACAAAAAGTTTAATAGAATCGACATCGGCGGTGAGGTTGGTTAATAGTTTTGAAGGATTTACCTCCTGAATAAATGCATTGCTTTGCCTTGAAATTTTATCAGAAAGCCTCGTCCTGAGATCGCGGGCAACCTTTTCGGAGGTATAGGTTTGTATGATGGTTTGCAGGTAAGCAAAAACAAAAATGAACAATACAGCTAATGAGAATTTTATTAGGGTAGGATTTACATTGAATTTAGTGTGGCCCAATCGGCTGTGGATATAATCATCGATACCATGCGAAATTATTTTTGGCAGCCATAAGTTAGCGCTATTGCTGAACAGCGCAAACAATATCAATAGGGTAACCAGGCCCGAATAGGGTTTTAGCAGGCTAAAAATGCCAGGTTGTTTTGGTTTATTGCCGGCTTGCTTCATTTCGTTTATTTGATCAAACTAATTTGCAGGTAAAAATAGTGGCAGATTTAATGGATTTACACTATTTCACAGAATATTTTTTTTCAAATCAGAAGGATCAGGAAAATCCGTTATAATAAATAACCCATCTTAATTGGACAGACGATTGAGCAAAGAAAATTTGTAAAATCAAAAAAATCAGTAAAAATCAGTGATCCGCCCTCGTTCCGTGCGCCAGTTGGAAAATGGTAAAAAGGTGATGCGCTTCGTGTAACAGGAAAAATTCGGTCCACTCCAAAACAGTTAACCTGCCGTATTTAGGATGCGTACCGGTGAGCTCCAGTTTATCAGGCGGCAAATGGCTTACCAGGTTATAAATCACTTCCCTGTCCGAGGATATTTTTTTTAAGAGTTCATAGGTGGTAAATGCGCAATAGATCTCAAATTCATCGTCATCTTCTGCTTTGTAGGCTCCAAATTCGGGTTCATCAATGGCTAATATCTTGCGGATGCGATCAATAAAAACAGGCTGGTACTTTGCCAGGTGGGCAATATTTTCATGAATACTCCATTTTCCGCGGTTTACATGCTGATTTAATTGGCGGTTATTTAGTTTTATGATGATTGAAGCAATAGTTTTATGCTGATTTTTTAAACGTTCAGTAAGAGAAGAATAGATCATAATACCTTTTTAACGAAATTTTACAAAAATGGTTGATTGTTTGATGCACTTTTAGTGATTTCTTAAAATTTGCCAATCAAATGCCCAAGCGTTTTAAGGCTTTCGTCTATCTCATCATCAAAAGGCATCCCAAAGCTTATCCTGATAAAATTTGTAAAGCGGCTGTCCGTACTAAATATTTGCCCCGGCGAAATACTGATATTGTAAGTTAAAGCCTGCTCATATAATTCAAAGGCATCAATTTTTTCATTCAGTTCAATCCATAGCACATAGCCTCCCTGTGGCCTGCTGACTTTAATATCTGGCGGAAAATACTCTGTAATAGCCTGGGTATATCTTAAGCACTGGGTGTAAAGCGCCTTGCGCAGGTTACGCATGTGCAGATCATATCTTCCGGTCTCAAAAAAATGGGCGATGGCGGCCTGCGTCGGGGTGGCTGATGAAAGCGTATGCATCAGTTTAAGATTGATGACGCGGGCCTTAAATTTGCCGGGGATGCACCACCCTACCCTATAGCCGGGCGCCAATGATTTTGAAACGGATGAACATAACATCACCAGGCCCTCTTTATCATAGCTTTTGCAGGTGCGCGGCCGTGTTTTTCCGAAATACATTTCCCCGTAAATATCATCCTCTATCAGCGGCACCTCGTTTTTGGCCAGCAGTTCTACCAGTTGCTTCTTCTTTTCGTTGGTAAGACAATACCCCATCGGGTTGCTGAACGTGGGTATAAACAAACAGGCATTAATTTCCTTTTTATTGATGGCGCGCTCTAAAAAATCCAGATCAAGGCCATCGACGGGGTCCGAAGGTATTTCCAGAATTTCCAAACCAAGACTTTGTACCGTGGTAAATATCCCAAAATAGGCCGGGCTTTCTATGGCAACAACATCACCCGGCTTGGTAACTGCTTTAAGGCAAAATACCAGCGCTTCCATACAGCCCTGGGTAGTTACAACATCGTCCGGCAGTATATTGCCACCCCAGCTGAAAGCCTGACGCGCGATATGCTTGCGCAAATTGCTGTTACCTTGTATCTCCTCATAATTGATGCAGCTATTGGGGCTTAGGCGAATAACTTCCATCATTGATTTACTGAGTTTTGCCTGCGGCAATAACGATAAAGACGGGGAAGCCCTCGACAGCTTGACAATAGTGTCTCCCGAAAAATGCCTGTAAACCCTTGCTATCATTTCGTCGAGGCTAAGCTTTTTTGTATCTTTTTCCGGCTGTCCGGGTTTATGCTGATCAAATGAACGTGCAGGCGTATATCTTACATAATAGCCGGATTTTGGCCTTGCCTCAATCAGCCCTTTAATTTCCAACTGAACATAAGCTTTATAAGCTGTACTCAGACTGATGCCCTGTTCGTGGCTCAATGCACGCACCGAAGGCAGTTTCTCGCCTGTTTTTAATAACTGCTGATGGATTTGTGCGCTTAAACGCTCTGCTATCTGCAGGTACAAAAAATCTTCATCATGCGAAGCTGTTATGGCTGGATTGTCAATCATAATTATGGCAATAAACGGGCTGTTAAGAGTCAAGAATCAAGAGCCAAGAACCAAGACAAAGTCAACCCATGCTCCAATCCTGGCTCTTGGTTCTTGGCTCTTGGCTCTCCACCCCCCTCATCTGTTATGTGCAAAAATATTAAATCTGCATCTGTTTTATTAATAAATTATATTTCATTTTTGTAATGATAAAATTCACATGGAAGAAACTGTAACAAAACCCGAAATTGGCCTGGACCCGGAAAACTGGAATGACATTAAAACTTTAGGATACCAGATCATCGACGATATGGTTGATTATTTGAAAAATGTTGGTGACCGGAAGCCATGGACGCCTATTCCGGAGGAGGTAAAAGAGGAATTTAAAAAGCCCATACCACAGCAGGCGTCCGATATATTTGAAGTCTATCGGGAATTTAAACAAAACATTTTGCCCTACCCCGGCGGCAATATCCATCCGAAATTTTTTGGCTGGGTTCAGGGTACTGGTACACCGATGGGTGCATTCGCCGATCTGCTGGCAAGTGTAATGAACAACAACGCAACCATAGGCGATCAAAGCGCATTATACGTTGACAAGCAGGTAATAAACTGGTGCAAAGAGATGTTAAATTATCCAGCCAATGGGAGCGGCATATTGCTGAGCGGCGGATCTATTGCCAACATTACAGGCCTCGTGGTTGCGCGCAATACCATCATAACAAATGCAAAAAATGCAGGCGTTTATGCCGCAACCGGTAAATTAACCGCCTATTGCAGTGCTGAAACCCATAACTGCATTGGCAAAGCAGCCGAGGTGATCGGTATCGGCAATGAACAGTTGAGAAAAATCCCGGTCAACGATAAGTTCGAAATTGATATTGAAGCGCTGAAAAGTAAAATAAAAGAGGATAAGGCCAATGGATTTATCCCATTTTGTATTGTCGGCAATGCCGGTACGGTAAACACCGGGGCTATTGATCCACTCGGAGAGCTTTCGGCCATTGCAAAAGAAGAAAATATTTGGTTCCATATCGACGGCGCTTTTGGTGCGCTGGCAAAACTTGTTCCGGCATACCAGGAGAGGTTAAAAGCAATTGAAGAAGCGGACAGCGTAGCCTTCGACCTGCATAAGTGGATGTATATGCCCTATGAAGTTGGCTGTGTACTATTTAAAAATACGGCAACACACACCGGGCTGCGTTTGCGAATGCCGTTAATTACCTTACCGCTCATGAAAGAGGCCTCGCAGCGGGTCCCGAAACCATTTCAAATTATGGCATGGAGCTTTCACGGGGATTTAAAGCCTTAAAGGTGTGGATGTCATTAAAAGAACACGGACTTGATAAATACGCCGCTATGATTTCGCAAAATATCGACCAGGCCTTTTATCTTGGTGAGCTGGTGCAGCAACATCAGTCGTTACAATTAATGGCAAAAGTGAATATGAACATTGTTTGTTACAGGTATAACCCTGGCAATCTGGACGATGAAAGGTTAAACTATTTGAACAAAGAATTATTAATGCGGATGCAGGAACAAGGTGTTGCTGCGCCTTCCAGCACCGTGCTGAACGGGAAATATGCCATTCGGGTTGCAATAACCAATCACCGGACCCGGCTTAAACACCTGGATGAAATGATTGCAGGCACCATTGAAATTGGCTATACTTTGATGAAGGAATATGAAGAAAAATTGTTCAACTTTGATTTTTTGACTAAATAAATGACACAAGAATTTTCACCCAAAGAAATCACCCGGTTACGGGATGATACGCCTGGCTGCAGCCATGTGACCCACCTGAACAGTGCCGGTGCATCACTGATGCCACAGCCGGTAATTAGCGCCATCCTGGAACATATTAAACTGGAAGGCAATATGGGAGGCTACGAGGCCGCCGGGCTGATGGAAGAACAGCAATCAGGGTTTTATGGTGCGGCAGCCAGGCTATTAAACACAAAAGCGCAAAACATTGCCTATACGGCAAATGCTACGGATGCTTATACAAGGGCATTGTCCTCTGTGCTTTTTAAGGCTGGCGATATTATCCTGACCACCGATGATGATTATGTAAGTAATCAGATCAATTTCCTGTCGATGGCTAAACGTTTTGGCACGGTGACCAAACGGGTAAAAAATGCACCCGGCGGAGGTATTGACTTAAATGATCTGGATAAGCAGTTGAAAGAACTAAATCCCAAACTGCTATCCATCACGCATATCCCTACCAATTCGGGGCTTGTTCAGCCTGTGGAGGAAATAGGGTCTATTGTAAAAAAATATGATACGCTTTATTTATTGGATGCCTGCCAGTCGGCCGGACAAAAGCCTTTGGATGTTGGGCAGCTCGGTTGTGATTTTTTAAGCGCCACGGCCCGCAAGTTTTTGCGCGGACCGCGAGGCGCCGGTTTTTTATATGTTTCGGACAAAGCCCTTGATCTTGGTCTTGAGCCCCTGTTTATTGACATGCGGGGTGCCGACTGGGTTGAAAAAGACAAGTATCTCCCCGGTAAGGATGCTAAAAGATTTGAAGACTGGGAATCGGCCTGCGCGCTTTTACTGGGCACAAAGGCTGCCATTGAATACAGCTTAAATATCGGCATTGACAGGATATGGGCAAGAATTAAACATTTAGCCGATTATACCCGTCAAAAACTACAGGAAATTGATGCACTGAAACTGCTGGATGAAGGCCCGGAATTATGCAGCATAATTACTTTTAACATTCCCGGATTTGAAGCAGAAGCGATAAAAAGCAAACTGGCCTCAGCCAAAATAAACGTAGTAACCAGCTATAGAATTTTCGCGGTGATTGATTACGATAAAAAAGGGGTACAATGGGCCATCCGGGTTTCGCCGCATTATTTCAACCTGGAAAGTGAAATAGATTTTTTTATTGAGCAACTGAAACTGATCATTGAAAATAAAATTTTAAATTAATGCAGTTAATTACGAGACCAATCACTTTACAGGATTATGAGCACTGGCTGCCACTATGGGATGGTTATAATGCTTTTTACGGACGTTCAGGCGAAACAGCACTTGCGGAGGAGACAACCAAAACCACATGGGCCCGTTTTTTTGATGAGGCCGAACCTGTTTATGCGCTTGTCGCCGAACATGAGGGAAAGCTGATTGGCCTGGTGCATTATCTTTTCCACCGCAGCACCACTGCAATTGGGCCGGTATGTTATTTACAGGATCTTTTTACTACCGAAGCATCGCGCGGCAAAGGTACAGGAAGGGCCCTGATCAACAGCGTTTATGAGCAGGCTAAACTGGCCGGATCAACCCGTTTATACTGGCAAACGCATGGAACCAACCTCACCGCCATGAAACTTTATGATAAAGTAGCTGAAAAATCAGGATTTATTGTTTACAACAGGCCGATTTGATTATCCCCCTGCTTTATTGATATTATTGACTTTCAAAAAACATTTATGACCCTTAACTTCAATCCAAATGCCGAATACATCCTCGAAGATGAACGTGTACTTTTGCGCCCGCTAAAAGAAACAGATATTGAATTTCTATTACCTTTTGCTATTAACGAGCCGGATACCTGGAAGTATTCGGGAATAAGCGCAAAGGGCGAGGAAGGCATGAAAAATTATGTAAATGCAGCCCTTGCCGCCAGGGCAGCAGGCCGTGAGTACCCTTTTATTGTGTTTGATAAACAAACAGGCGAATATGCAGGCAGCACCCGTTTTTATGATATTCAGCCTGCCAACCAAGCATTGCAACTGGGTTATACCTGGTATGGCGAAAAATTCAGGGGGACAGGGTTAAATAAACATTGTAAATTTTTAATGCTCCAATTTGCCTTTGAAACGCTGAATGCGGTACGGGTTGAATTCAGGGCGGATGCCAGGAATGACCGGAGCGTGGCCGCCATGAAGAGTCTGGGATGTAAAGTTGATGGTATTTTACGCAGTAATATGCCCTTACAGGAAGGCGGTCGCCGGGATTCTATAGTTTTAAGTATTTTAAAGGATGAGTGGGATAATGGGGTGAAGGGGAATTTGGGGAAGAAGTTGATTTAGTATCCGACGGATCAGGCTTACGAGTTTTAAAACGGCAAAGCCCTCAATGAGGCCTTTAAAAACAAACAATCCCGAATTAAACCTCGTAAGTCTATGTACTTCTTGCACTTACACTTAAATTTTAAGCAAAGCACATAATACCAGCATTTTAAATCCAACTTCTTACTATTGGCCAAACCACCTAAAACTTTATATTTGTAAATGGTCACGAACACACAGCCGGTAACAGGAAAATACATTGACCCTTTGGTTGATTTTGCCTTTAAGAAAATATTTGGCAGCGAGCCGAATAAGGATTTACTTATAGCCTTTTTAAATGAGGTGTTCAGGGGACGCAAGCACATTGTTGATTTGGTTTACAACAAAAACGAGCACCCCGGTGATTTAAAAGATGAAGGCGGCGCCATATTTGACCTGCTTTGCACCGGCGAAAAAGGCGAACAATTTATAATAGAAGTACAAAGGGGCAGACAAGTTTTTTTTAAGGAAAGGGCATTATTTTATACCAGCCGCCTCATAAGCGGCCAGGCCCCCAAAGGCAACAGGGGTGCATGGGCGTACAATATTGCGGAAGTATATTTAATTGCCCTGCTGGAAGATTTCACACTGGAAGATAGCCCGTCAGATGCATACTTACACGATATTTGCCTCTGCAACAGGGATACAGGTGAAATATTTTACGATAAACTTGGATATACTTACATTGAATTACGTAAATTTGTTAAAGGAGAACGTGAACTGGAAAGCGATCTGGACAAATGGCTGTATTTTCTAAAGAATATGCCAGGAATGGATAGGCTTCCGGTTTACCTGCGGAAACCGATATTTGAAAAACTGTTCAGTATAGCTGAATATACTAATTTGACCAAGGAGGAAAAAAACATGTACGACAGCAGTATGAAATACAAATGGGATAACAAGAATGTGCGTGATTACGAAGTAGGAGAAGCGAAAAAGGAAGGCATACTTGAAGGTAAACTTGAAGGTAAACTTGAAGGTAAACTTGAAGGTAAACTTGAAGGTAAACTTGAAGAAGCAAGAGAAATTGCCCGTGAAATGAAAAAGGACGGGTTGCCCCTTGCTCAAATAGCAAAGTTTACCAAGCTTTCA
>JBIOHE010000018.1:0-25537 GCA_044448725.1 Sphingobacteriales bacterium
GCTTTAAGGTTGATAATAGAGGCAGAAGATAATGTTGAATTGAATTAATCAATTAGTGACTGGCAAGCACAATATTGCAATCCCGTCAGAAACCTGGCAGGATTTTTTGTTTAATTAAAACGAATATAGTATTTGCGGGATAAGCTTTATATTTGTTCGATGGTTGAATTGAGTGAAATAAAAAATATACTAATCGGTATCAAGCCCGAGTTGATGAAGAAGTATCCGATTTCTTCTATCGGTTTGTTCGGATCCATTGTTCGCGATGATTTTAACTTGAACAGTGATATCGATATCATCGTTGATTTCAATGATAAAATTGGTATTGAGTTTATTACTCTTGCTGACGAACTGGAAAAAACACTTAATCACAAGGTTGATCTTGTTTCAAGAGGCGGTATCAAACAAAAATATTTTGATGTAATTGAACCCGAAATAATGTATGTCTAAGCGTCAGCCAAAACTTCTCTTAGAAGATATCCTTGATAGTGCCGAAAAAATCATCATCTATACCCAATCTTTAACTTATACCGAATTTATTGCAGACAGCAAAACCATTGATGCGGTAATTAGGAATTTCGAAATTATTGGAGAAGCCTCCAGTCGTTTACCCGATGAAATAAAGGAAGCCAATGATAAAATCGACTGGCACAAGATACGTGGGTTAAGGAACCGTATTGTCCATGGATATTTTGGAATTAATTATATCATCATTTGGGCTATAATAGAAGATTATTTACAAGAATTAATTGCTCAAATAAAGGAGCTTTTAAATAATTATTAAGTTAACGAAACAGAATCTATATCATGCCATCACTCTACCCACTAAAATTTAAAACCATATACAAAGACAAAATCTGGGGCGGTCAAAAAATAAAAACTTACCTGCACAAAGATTTTGGCTCATTGCCCAACTGCGGCGAGACCTGGGAAATATCGGGCGTTAAGTCGGATGTTTCGGTTGTCGCTAATGGCGAACTTGCTGGTGAATCGCTGGCGGAGCTGCTTGAAAAATATCAGGGCGATTTGGTTGGCAAAAAGGTATATGACCATTTTGGCAATATTTTCCCCCTGCTGGTGAAATTTATTGATGCCAATGAGGACCTTTCTATCCAGGTACACCCTGATGATGAACTGGCAAAAAAACGCCACAATTCCTTTGGTAAAACCGAAATGTGGTATGTGATCGAAGCCGACCCCGGCTCTACGCTGATTGCAGGTTTTAACAAGGAACTTAATGAACAGGAGTACCTGGAAAAATTTAACAGCGGCCACCTGACAGATATTTTAAACAAGGAAAGTGTAAAAGCCGGCGATGTTTTCTTTTTGCCCGCGGGCAGGGTGCATACCATTGGCAAAGGTTTGCTGATTGCCGAGATCCAGCAAACATCAGACATTACTTACCGCATTTATGATTTCGACCGCGTGGATGATAAAGGCAACAAACGCGAGCTGCATACCGAAGAAGCGCTGGCCGCCATTGATTTTAAACGCTATCCAGAATACAAGACAGCTTATCAGCCCGAAGAAAACAAAACGGTTAAGCTGGTTAGCTGCCCGTATTTCACGACCAATTTAATGGAGTTTACCGGAAATACCGAAAAGGACTATTCCGGACTGGATTCTTTTGTGATCTATGTATGCGTTGAAGGGGAATTTACGGTTAAAACTGAAGGCTCGGATTACCCGGTAAAAATGGGCGATTGCATATTGCTGCCAAAAACCATTAACAAAGTTCAACTGGAGACTAAGGAAGGATTTAAGTTGCTGGAAAGTTTTATTGAGTAAAAAGTTCGCAGTTTTCAGTTGGCGGTTTGCAGTATTTAGGTTTCAATTTGTAAACTGTAAACTGCTTACTGCAAACTGTCAGACCAGCCTCATCGTAAATTTGGTGCCGACGTTAACGGTGCTGTCAACTTTAATGGTGCCACCGAGCGATTCAATCTGGTTTCGGGTAATGAATAGTCCTATACCTTTTGCATCGGAGTTTTGGTGGAATGTTTTGTACATTCCGAAAATTTTATCGCCGTAACGGTCCATATCAATGCCGACGCCATTATCTTCAAATAACATGTAAATATGGTTATGGTCCTTAACGGTCCTGCAACTGATCACAGGCTGCCTGTCGGGGTGCCTGTATTTTAAAGAGTTTGTAAGCAGGTTTTGGACGATACTTTCAAGGTAGGCAGGTATATAACTGATAACCGGGCACTTTGTAAAATCATATTCAATTTTTGCGTCCACGCTTTCTATATTGCTCTTCAGGGCCGAAACTACATTGTTAAATACTACTTCAAATTCAAGTACCTGCCTTTCGTTGTCAATTTCAGTTTGGATTTTAACAATTTCGTTGAGATGGTCTATAGTAGTTTTAAGGCTGTCGCTTATTGATTTTATGTGGGAAAAAACCTCGGTACGGTCATCGGCTGAATCGCTTTCTTCAAATAAATTAACCATAAACTGCAAATTGCCAGTGTGGGAGCGCAGGTTATGCGCCACGATGTAAGAAAAATTTTGCAGGCGTTTATTTTGGTCGTTCAGCAGGTTGATAGACGATTGCAAGGCAAGCCCTTTCTTTTTTATATTATCAATATCCTGAAAAATGCCCCTTATTTTTATGCATTTACCATAATCATCAATAATAGGCACCCCTTTTGCCCTAACCCATATAACGCTGTTCTTGGCCGTTCTGAACAGCAGTTCCATGTCATAAGGTTTACAAAACTTAATGGCATTGTCAATCGCCTCGTTGAGCAGGGGGCGGTATTGCGGCTCAAAAAAGCTGATGGCTTCCTCAATGCTTAATTTTACCTGATCAGTTAACTCATAAATATCGAACGCTTCTTTTGATAATGATAAACTCATGCCCGGCACATCAATTTCAAAGCCGCTTATTTTGGCTATAATGCCCGTTTCGTTAAAAAAGAAATCGTTTTGAGCGGAGCGCAGGCCCAAAAGCTTAGCCTGGTTGATATTGATTAAGGTACCGGTAAATTTAGGGCCGTCAGCATCTTCCCACCTGTTGGTTATGCTTTCAAACCATTGGTATCCCGATGTTTTTGTCAATAGCCTGATATGAACTGTATTGCTATTGTCCGGGTTACGGGTGTTGATGGCTTTTATAAAGGCCGGTTTATCGTGGTAATAAAGCAGTTGTTCCAGAAAGAAATTATAGGACGCTTCTATTTCGCCCGGTTTGTAGCCTAATACTTTATAAAAACCGGCAGACCATTTAACCTCTTTTGTGTTGATGTTAAACTCCCAGATGCCCACATTAATATGATCAATTATTTGTGCAAGATGGGATGCATCATCACTATTAAAATTGTTCCCTTCCAAAGCACTCATATATACGGGCAGATCATTTAAGTTTAACCAATGTTACAGGATGGTATAGAAAAATCTATGCCAAAAATGGAACCTTCAAAACCTTTAGGGATCTCTATTACGAAATATTTAAAAAAATGTTGGCTTTGGCTGACAAATTGTAAAAATATAATGCCTGTTGAAACGGCTAAAAATTAACCATTTTTTGATTTAACCCACTCCTTTTGTTTCAACTCCCTTATTGCATCTGCTGCTATCCATTTCGCAGACTTGCTGTTTTGCTGCGAAATACGGTTGGCGGTATCAATGGCTGCGATACTCAGGTCGGGGTTTCTTTTACCGATTTGCCTTAACGCCCAGTTTACCGCCTTTTTTACAAAGTTCCTTTCGTCCCAGGCTTCAAGTTCGGTATATTGCAGTAAATCAATGAAAACCGCATCTTTTGCCGCTTTATTGTGCATCGCATATTCTGCCATCAATACAAACCCGGCGCGTTTTGTAAACTCTTCATCGTGCCTGCTGAACTCTATTGCCTTTTCAATGGCGAAAGGTGTGCGATCAAATAAATTGCCGCAAACCTGGTCGCAAATGTCCCAGGAGTTAAAATCCTTAACCCAATTATATATTTGTTCTTCTGTAACGAGAACCGGATCATCAATCATGGAAGCAAGTATCCGGGCTTCGTGTAAACCTGTGTCCCAGAGTTGCAGGGCAAGGCCATGATCCTTCTTTATTACCCTGGCCAGCTTCCTCAATTCGGGGATTGGAATACCCATTGCCGCGTTGTTTTCAATGGCAAAACGTTTCATCCCTGCCAGGCAGGCCGGGTTAGATTTTTCTTTCAAAAAGCTGATAATACTGTCGATATCCATTACGAAAAAATAAGCCGGGTATAACCCAGCTTAAAAGTAAATTTTAAAATGAAAATATTTTAAAAAATTCGGCAATCGAAATTCCTAAGTTGTCAGAATCAGAATTTTCAGAATTTGAGAATTTTCAGAATGCTTGTTGCATTAATCATTCTTTGTTGAAAAAGTATAGCTGAATTCTGCTAATCCTTGAATCTGATTCATTCGAATGATAAATCCGAAATCGAAATTCCGAAATCTTTACAAGTTTCCTCTCAAATCCTGTTCGCGTTCAATAGCTTCAAACAGGGCTTTGAAATTACCCGCCCCGAAAGATTTAGCACCCTTGCGCTGTATAATCTCAAAGAACAGGGTCGGCCGGTCTTCTACCGGTTTGGTGAATATTTGGAGCAGGTAGCCCTCATCGTCACGGTCAACCAGGATGCCGAGCTTTTTCAATGGCTCCAGGTCTTCATCAATATGGCCAACGCGTTGAAGCAGGCCATCATAATAGTTGGTTGGTACGCTCAGGAATTCTATACCCCTGTTTTGCAGTTCAGTTACTGTTTTAACAATATCATGGGTGGCCAGCGCCAGGTGCTGTACGCCTTCGCCTTCATAATATTCAAGGTATTCCGCTATCTGCGATTTCTTTTTTCCCTCTGCCGGTTCATTGATTGGGAATTTGACATAGCCGTTGTTATTGCTCATCACCTTGCTCATCAGCGCCGAATACTCCGTCGAGATCATTTTATCATCAAAGGATAGAATATTTTTAAAACCCATTGTTTTTTCATAAAAATTCATCCATTCGTTCATTTTGTGCCATCCTACATTTCCCACGCAATGGTCAATGTAAAGCAGGCCGGTGCCTGTCGGGTGATAGTGGGATTCCATTGCTTTGTAACCCGGTAAAAATACGCCCAGGTAATTTTTCCGTTCCACAAAAAGATGAACAGTTTCCCCGTACAGTTTTATCCCGCTGATCCGTATTTCGCCGTATTCATCGCTCAGGATTTTTGGTTCAAGGTAAGGGGTAGCGCCACGGCTTGTAGTTTGTTCAAAAGCGTCGAAAGCATCATTAACCGACAGGGCCAGTACTTTTACGCCATCGCCATGTTTTTTTATATGTTCTGCAATGGGGTCGGTTGATTTTAGCGGCGTTGTTAATACCAGCCGTATTTTATCCTGTTGTAAAACATAAGATACCCTGTCGCGAACCCCGGTTTCCGGCCCGGCGTAGGCAAGGTCCTGGAAACCGAAGGCGGTTTTATAATAGTAGGCGGCCTGTTTTGCATTGCCCACGTAAAATTCAACGTGATCGGTACCGTTCAGCGGTAAAAAATCAGTTGTTTTTGTTGGTTTATCTATGGTTAGTGTTTCCATTCTTAATTTTGAATTAGTGAATTATTGAATTAGTGATTTGTGTTTCCGGGCGTTACCTTTCAGCTTTCGCCTTTCAGCTTTCGCCTCACCCCACCCAGCTCTTATAATAAGTTTCGTCTTCAATTTTAACGGCATCTTCGGTAAGCATAAGCGGCCTGAAGGGGTCAATCATCACGGCTAATTCATCTGTTGATTCTTTGCCGATGGATTTCTCAACCGCTCCCGGATGCGGCCCGTGGGGGATACCGCCGGGGTGCAGCGTGATTTGTCCTTTTACTACGCTTTTTCGGCTCATAAAGTCTCCGTCAACATAATATAATACCTCGTCGCTATCGACATTGCTGTGGTTATAAGGCGCGGGGATGGCAAGCGGGTGATAATCGTATTTACGCGGCACGAAGGAGCAAATCACAAAGTTATGCCCCTCAAACGTTTGGTGTACCGGCGGCGGCTGGTGCAGGCGCCCGGTTATCGGTTCAAAATCATGGATAGAGAATGCCCAGGGATAATGAAAGCCATCCCAGCCAATAAAATCAAACGGATGGGTTCCGTAAATGTAGGGATAAATGAGCCCTTGTTTTTTGATGAGGACTTTAAAATCGCCATGTTCGTCGTGGGTTTGCAGATCTGATGGCCGTTTAATATCACGCTCGCAGTATGGCGATTGCTCCGTAAGCTGACCATTAGCGTTGGTATAACGTTTTGGCACCCTGACAGGACTAAAGCTTTCTACAATAAACAAACGGTTATCGGACGTATCAAATTCCATCTGATAAATAGTACCCCGCGGAATTACAAGGTAATCGCCATAAGCAAATTTGATGTTGCCGTACCCGGTCTTCAGCGTACCCGATCCCACATGGACAAATACCACTTCATCCGCCTGGCTGTTTTTATAAAAATAACCGCACATTGATTTACGGGGGGCAGCCAGCGAGATATGCAGGTCGCTGTTTACCAGTACAGGTTTGCGGCTTTGCAGATAATCGTCCACCGGTTCAATTTTAAAGCCAAGCAGGCTGGTATGTTTCAGGTGTTTTTCGCGGGCTATTTTTGGCTCAACCGAGTACGGTTCGCCCAGTTCCTTTACGAGGGTAGGGGGATAAACATGGTAAACCAGCGAATACAGGCTCGAAAACCCTTCGGTTGACACCAGCTCTTCGGCATACAAGGTACCGTCGGGCTTGCGGAACTGCGTATGCCGCTTAGGCGGGATAGCTCCTAAAGTATGATAAACAGGCATGGGGTTTATTATTGGTTAGTTAAGAAACGTTTTAAGGGCTGTAATGGTTTGGAAGAAGTTGTAATAGTTATAATGGTTTAACAGGTTGTAAAAGTTTTAACTTTTACAACTATTACAACCCTTATAACTTATTATAACCTGATTAGTACTGCGCAAGTACGATCTTTGCGAGCATGGCATCCCTGAAAGAAGAAGCATCACTCATAGAAGTGAGGCCGAGGGAAAAATAAAAATGCTTTTGTATGCTCATAAATTGGATATACAAAGCTATAGTTAATATTTTAAACCTGCAATAGGGGTGATTGGGTAAGGCAGGTATGTTTTGATGCCGTTATTTGATGTAATACCCGTCCGGTCACTATAAATTATGATCTTTATCACAAACGCCATCTAAATATTTAAGCAGATTATCTCAGTCAACTAAAATGCTTATGTTTGGTTTCCTTAATTATAAAAACCAATGAAATTAGTATCCTACAAAACTGAAGACCGTGAGCATCTGGGTGTTTACGTGAAGGGGTATATTTATAACCTTAACTCCTGCGACAAGCTGATCCCCGATAATATGGATGAGTTTTTATGGGGGGGCGATGAGCTGATGGAACGCGCGCATCGTGTAAACAAAGAGATCAGTTCGGGCAGCCCGGACGCCAAACAGGAATTGTTTTTTGAATTGATTGCGCCTGTGCCGCACCCAACATCGTGCAGGGACGGTTATGCCTTCCGGCAGCACGTGGAGGCCGCCCGGCGCAACCGGAAGGCGCCCATGATCCCGGAGTTTGACCAGTACCCCGTATTTTACTTTACCAACCCCAACGCCGTACAGGGTGCAGGCGATATTGAGTGTATGCCCGATCATTTAAAGAAACTGGATTTTGAACTGGAGGTGGCTGTTGTATTGAACAAAAAAGCCCGCAATATAAGGGCCGCCGATGCCGGCAGCCTGATAGCCGGGTACATGATTATGAATGATATGAGCGCCCGTGCCCTGCAGCTGGAAGAAATGATGCTGAACCTGGGCCCGGCCAAAGGCAAGGATTTTTGTACCGTGATAGGCCCATGGCTGGTTACCCCCGATGAACTTGAGAAATATAAAGTTGCCCCCAAACCCGGGCACACCGGTAATGCCTATAACCTGGAAATGAAGTGCATGGTGAACGGTATAGAGGTGTCAAAAGGAAATATGGCCGACATGGAATGGACCTTCGCCGAAATTATTGAGCGCTGCGCTTATGGTTGCGATGTGCTGCCCGGCGATGTGATAGGCTCGGGCACTGTAGGAACAGGATGTTTTCTGGAACTAAACGGAACAGGTTTATTGAATGATGCAAACTATACGCCGCAGTGGCTGAAGGATGGCGACCTGGTTGAAATGGAGATCACCGGACTTGGGATGCTTGGCAATATTATTAAGAAAGCGGATAGTGATTTTTCCATCCTCAAGCTCAAAAAATAAATCTTTTTGGTTGCTTTAATTGTCTGAACCATGATTCGCTTGATTAAAGGATTTTGTTCTTAAATCACGGCAATCATATAATCCTATAAATCATGGTTCAGATAAAAAGAGCAATGAGTTTTGTTATAACTATGTTGACAATAAAAACATCCGATCTTTCCCCTGTTGAAATACAAGGCTATCTGAATGTGGCTATCGCACCGCGACCTGTTTGTTTTGCGACTACCATTGACAAGGAAGGGCAATCTCAACCTAAGCCCATTTAGTTTATTTCTTTAATAGAATTAATCGTTGTCCAAAATTCAGGTTCATATTTTTCAGCAATATCTTTTGTCATATCAAGGTATATCTGGATGCCTGTATTTTGCTTATTAATAATATGGATCAAATAAATAATATGACCAACTTCGTTTTGAGTATATTCAGCTTTTAAAAATAAAGCATTCCTGTATTTTAACGGGTAATTTAAATCTCCCCATTTTAGGGTTTCTGTTATTTTTAAATCCGGGAAACGTTTTAATATATTGTCGGAATATAATTTAACATCCTGATTAAACTTTTGGGCATCAACAACGTAAATCATAATAGCCGGTATTATATTACGGCCTTTGCTATCGGTTACCGGATGTCTTTTAAAAATGTAATGATCCGGCGCCTGGTTAACCGCCAAATACCATTCATCATTAGGCAACTGCAAAAACATGTTTGCTTTGTTAAGGGTATATTCTGTTTGAACAGTATCGATTCCAAGCAAGCCACCTTTTTCGTCATAATACTTCCAGATTCCGTCCCGGTTATTGTTTTTAAAATTTCCTTCGGATTGTTTTGATCCATCTTCCCGATAATATTCGGTCCATCCGGTTTGCAAACCGTTTAGATATGAGCTTTTATCCTTTAATTTTCCATTAGGAAAGTACTCCTCATACGCACCGGTACGTATGCCATTGATAAAACTTTCATTAGCTTCTAAGTTGCCGTTTTCATTATACCAAAGGTGTTGTCCTGTTTCCTTGCCATTAATATAATTCCCTTTATGTTTCAGCTTACCATTTTCGAAATACCATTCAAAATAGCCCTCACGGATTTCAGGGTCTATTGATGAAACGGTGCCTTTCATTTGCAATTGACCGGTTTTTGTAAAATAGTCAGTTCTTAACCAGCCCGACCCCTGCTTTTTTGTTACACTGGTATAAATAGCATTGTTGTGCACAGTTTTGTTCCATTTTGCATCCAAAAATAAAGTATCCTGAGCGAAACAATTCAGCCCGTAAAAAAAGAAGAAAAGAATAAAAAAGGGTGATTTCAGGTTCATGTTTTTATAAAATAAGGTAGCCAAATATAAATTTATTTTTGGTGTTAGCCAGTCCGGTTCTAATAAAAAAGTAAAATCAGAGGTGTTTATCGATTTTTAGAGAAAGGACAAACAAATTGTAAATTTTGATAAAATACACTCATTTGCAGGATACTTACCATCAATCTAAAGAAAAAACGCCCGGTTAAGTGCAAAGTCGTTCGATAAAATGTGTTATATTGCATGAACTCATTTGAAATAGTGTATATTTACACAGAAACTCATTTGAGTTTATGTAATGCAACAGGCATGAAAAGGATAGAAACAGCGCAATTAATCAAATGGAAACAATCCGCCAACCGTAAGCCGCTCCTCATCAGGGGGGCCAGGCAGGTGGGTAAAACGTGGCTGATGAAAACATTCGGACATGAAGAATACGCCCAATGCGCTTATGTTAATTTTGAAAGCAATAAAGCGTTAAAAAATATTTTTGCCGATGATTTTGATATTCGCCGGATTATAACCGCCCTGCAAATAGAAACAGGGGTAACTATCGACGCCGGTAATACATTGATCATTCTGGATGAGATACAGGAAGCGCCGGATGCACTTACATCCCTGAAATACTTTCAGGAAAATGCGCCTCAGTACCATGTCATTTCTGCAGGTTCTTTGTTAGGGGTTGCGCTAAGCAGGCACACTTCCTTTCCGGTTGGCAAAGTTGATTTTTTAGACCTTTATCCTTTAAGTTTCACCGAGTTTTTGGAAGCATTGGGCGAAAAGCCATTACTTGATCTTTTAAAAAGTAATGACTGGCTGCTGGTCAAAACCTTCAGGTCCAGGTATATTCAATTATTAAAGCAGTATTATTATGCAGGCGGTATGCCCGAGGCGGTGTTGTCCTTTTCAAAAAATAACAGCTTTAATGAGGTAAGGGAAATACAGAAGCGGATACTGGCGGCTTATGAACAGGACTTTTCCAAACATGCCCCAAACGAAATTGTGCCGAGGATAAGGATGCTTTGGAACGCCATACCCGCACAGCTGGCAAAGGAAAACAAAAAATTTATTTACGGGGCGGTAAAACCGGGGGCCAGGGCAAAAGATTATGAACTGGCCATGGCATGGCTTATTGACTGCGGCCTCATCCACAAAGTAAACCGGGCATCCAAACCGGCAATACCCCTAAAGGCGTATGAAGATTTTAGCGCTTTTAAATTATTTATGGTGGACATAGGATTATTGGGCGCAATGGTGGATTTGGATGTAAAGACCCTGTTAGAAGGCAATGTTATGTTTGAAGAATTTAAAGGTGCATTAACTGAACAATTTGTTTTGCAGCAATTGGTTGCGAATAAAGAATTGGCCACTTATTACTGGTCTGCTGAAAATGCAACGGCCGAAATAGATTTTTTGGTGCAGTATGCCGGCCAGGTTGTACCAATAGAGGTTAAAGCGGAAGAAAACCTGCGGGCCAAAAGCTTAAAGACATTCTGTCAGAAATACAAGCCTTCTACAGCCATACGGGCTTCAATGTCTGATTTCAGAAAAGAAGACTGGCTAACCAATTTACCCTTGTATGCCATAAATGAATTGACCAGGGTTATATAAAGTATCGGAGGTGTCCTAAAATCCCGCAAATCATGGTTCAGACAATATTTCCAATTCCGCTAATTCCGCCCTCAATCGTTCTGCCGATGTAAAATGCACCGATCGTATCCCCATTTTTTCAGCCGCTAAAATATTCCGGTAATTATCATCAATAAACAGGGCTTTTTCGGGATTAACCAAGTGCCTGTCGAGTAATATTTGATAAAATTCCGGGGCGGGTTTGCGCATTTTTTCGGCGCCCGATACTACAATGCCATCAAACCAGTTCAAAAAACCATAGCGCTCCAATGCCACCGGGAAAGTCTCCGCCGACCAGTTGGTAAGGGCGTATATTTTATACTTTCCGCCCATTTTTAAGTCCTTAAATATTTCAACTGTATCCCAAAAAGGTTCGCCCAGCATTTCGTCCCAGCGGGAGTAAAATGCACGGATATTTGCCTCATGCTCCGGGAATTGTTTAACGAGTATTTCGGTCCCTTCCTGTAACGGGCGACCGGCATCCTGCTCTTCGTTCCAGTCGGAGGTACAAATGGTGGCCAGGAAGTTTTTCATTTCCTCCTCATCAGCAAAAATAGTACGGTACATGTAATGCGGGTTCCAGTCAATTAAAACCGCGCCGAGGTCGAAGATGATGGTGTTGATCATAATGGCTATAACCCAAGTAACTTAATCGCTTCTTCATGTGGAATGCCCTCGCCTCTATCAGCCTGCTCCAATCCTGTGATTACATCCTGTTGCTGTTCTTCCGTTAGGTCATCAAACCAATCATGTGTCTGCCTGGCGATCAACTTTTTTACTTTTTTTAACACGCTGACGTCTTCAATATTTAGTATTGCTTGTATCAGTTCTAATTTTTCAGTTTTTATATCCACGGCAGTGCAATTAAACTAAAATTACGACCTTATTTATTCTCCAGCAAATATTCATTAAAACCATCAAAATCACTGCCTATGCCACCGATTTTTTATGATTATTTCGTTCTTCGGTCAACTCGCCAAACAGATCGGGTTCTTCCCTTTCATTCATTTTCATCGTAAATCCTTGAGTAATTAGCGAATTCGGTTTCTTTAAGGTCTTGTTCGATTATCCTTTTTGCGGTGTTAAAGTCAACAACATAACAACAAACTTCCATTGTGCCGCTTCCCATACTACCGCCATCGCAATGCCCAAGGCCAGTCCAGCCTAAAGTCCCATCCATCCTTCCCTGAAGTTTTGTCCTTTTTTTAAGATCTTCCGGCGTTCCCATCCCGTCAACTTTATATTCAACTAAAAGTGTAAAGAGCTCATCGGAGTCAACCTCCCGATAGCCTTCTGATAAAGCGTTGTTAATTTCTTTTTGAATCTCTTTTCTAAAATTGGTAAACAAGCCTGATTTTACTTCCTTATTATTTCCTTTTTCTCCAACTTTTCCCCAATGAATTATGCCCGTTTTATTGTCTTTATCCCAAGTTTCCCAATAAAAGATTTCGTTGTCAGTTCGTTTGTAAAGTTTTAACATTTCGTGTAGGTTTTAAGCTTAAATGTAACGTTATTATTTGCTGTATCAATTATTCTCCAGCAAATACTTCTTAAACCCTTCAAAATCCTTACCCAAAGCTACCGACAGTTTATGCTTTTTCGATAGTTCTTTCACCTGTTCAGGCACATCAACTTTAGCGGCGATGTTATCCGGGAAAACATCCGGGAATTTGCAGGGATGGGCGGTAGATAAAAATACCCCTGCTGTATCGCTTTTATAATTATCCTGCTGCCAGTCGCGCAGGGCCTGCCACGCTATGGCCGTATGCGGACAAGCCACGTAGTTATAATTATCATTGATGAATTTAATAGCCTCAAGGGTTTGTTCATCATCATAACGATTGCCGGTAACAAGCGTTTTCAGGGCATCTATATCCTCTTTAAACAGATCGGCTATGCGCACCCAGTTGCTTGGGTCGCCAACATCCATGGCGTTGCTTAATGTGGCTATGGATGGTTTTGGCTGATAAAGGCCAGTCTTCAAAAACTCAGGTACGGTATCATTTACGTTGGTTGCTGCGATAAAATGGTCCACAGGCAGGCCCATTTTCCAGGCTAACAAACCGGCGCCAATGTTTCCGAAATTGCCGCTCGGCACCGAGAAAACTACTTTTTTTATGCCCTGCCTCAATAACTGGGCGTAAGCATTAAAATAATAAAAAGTCTGGGGTACAAGCCGGGCAATATTGATGGAGTTGGCAGAAGTCAACCGAAATTTTTTGTTTAATTCTGCATCGGTAAATGCCTGTTTAACCAATGCCTGGCAATCATCAAAAGTACCGTCGACCTCCACTGCGCGGATGTTTTGCCCGTTGGTAGTTAATTGCAGTTCCTGTATATCGCTTACTTTGCCTTTGGGGTATAATATGGTAACGCGGGTATTGGGTACGCCCAAAAAGCCAAGGGCTACCGCACCGCCGGTATCGCCGGAAGTAGCTACCAGCACATCCAGCTGTTTTTCGCCTTCCTCTAAAAAGTAGCTCATTACCCGGCTCATAAACCGGGCGCCAAAATCTTTGAAAGCAAGCGACGGCCCGTGCCAAAGCTCCAGTACAAATACATTTTCTTCCAGTTTTACAACCGGCGCCGGGAAGTTTATGGCATCCTCAATAATAGCCTTCAAATCAGCATCAGGAATATCATCGCCGATTAAATGCTGCGCCACGTGAAAAGCAATTTCGGGCAGGGTATATTTATCAAGGTTGTTTAAGAACTCATCATCCAGACGAGGGATGCTTACCGGCATATAAAGGCCTTTATCCTGCGGCATGCTGTTAAAAACCGCTTCTTTAAAGTTTACGCGGGTGGATGTGTTTTTGGTACTGTATAGTTGCATATTAGATTTATTCAATTTGTCATTGCGAGGCACGAAGCAATCGCGAACTTTGCATATTCGTAATGCATAACGTGCGATTGCTTCGTGCCTCGCAATGACATGGTGGTTATATTGGCTTTATCCAATCACCCTCGGCCCTTTATCGTTGATAGTTGACACATAAGTATTCGATCCTATCTTGATCGCTGTTAAATGCGCCTGCAGTTTTTGGGTGATCTTCCGGGCAGTTTCTTCATCGCGGGTGAAAGCAAAAACTGATGGTCCCGAACCAGAGATCCCAAAACTTACAGCACCCATTTCCATTGCCATTTCCCGCATCCTGTAAAAATCGGGGATCAGCATGGAGCGGACAGGTTCAACCAAAATGTCTTTCATGCTGCGGCCAATCAGGTCGATATCGTTCATAAACAAACCGCTTACCAAGCCAGCAATATTGCCCCATTGGGTTACGGCATCCTTCATTTGTATGTTTTTGCGGATGATCTGCCTGGCCTCGCGGGTGGGTACATCCACATCCGGGAAAACAATGGCGCACCATAAGTCGGCAGGGTGGGGCAGGCGCACTACATCAAGCGGCTCATAACTCCTTATCAACACAAAGCCACCCATCAAAGCAGGCGCAACATTATCCGCATGGCCATGACCGCAAGCCATTTCTTCACCCTTCATAGCGAAGGGTAATAAAGTTGCAGGGTCGGTTTCATCACCCAATAAAGTTTTAATAGCAAACAAACCCGCCACCGTACTTGCCGAACTGGAGCCTAATCCGCTACCGATCGGCATTTTTTTATGCAGTTCAATATCCAAACCAATATCGGCACGGCCAACACTGTTAAGGTAATGCTGTACACTTACGCTCACCGTGTTCTTTGCAGGGTCAAGCGGCAAACGGCCATCGTCACCAGTGATTTTACTGATGGTGATACCGGGTTTATTGGTAACCCGCATGATTACTTCATCACCCGGCTCATTTACTGCAAAGCCAAGTACGTCAAAGCCGCAAACTACGTTGGCAACAGTGGCAGGGGCGAAAACTGAAATGGACGCCGAAGCCCCCAAAGCCCCTGAAGGAGGAGCTTTTGAAAGGGACATTTTTAAATCTTGAATGCTATTATCTTCCATATAAATTTCAAACTTTAGTTCCCCCTTTAGGGGGTTAGGGGGCTTACGCCCCAACATTTATCAAATCCGCAAATACCCCTGCGGCAGTAACTTCCGCACCGGCGCCCGGACCTTTTACTACCAGCGGGCGTTCTTTATACCTGTCGGTAGTAAAGGATATTATATTATCACTTCCCGATAAGGTATAAAAAGGATGGTTTTCATCAACCATTTGCAGGGTGATGGCCGCTTTACCGTCTTCCAGTTTACCAATGTAGCGCAATACTTTATTTTCAGCCGCGGCTTTTGCTTTCAGGTTGCTGAAAAATGCGTCTTCGGCTTTTAGCGCTGCATAAAATGCTTCAACAGATTGCGCTTCGAGGCAGGCTTTTGGCAACACGCTTTCAATATGTACGTCTGCTTCTTCCATCGGGTAACCTGCATCACGGGCAAGAATCAGTATTTTACGCATAAAATCTTTTCCGCTAAGGTCGTCGCGCGGATCAGGTTCGGTATAACCTTTTTCCTGCGCTTCTTTCACTACATCATGAAAATTGGCATCGCCCTTAAAATTATTAAAGATAAAGGATATGGTGCCCGATAAAATAGCTTCGATACATTTTATCCTGTCGCCGCTGTTCATCAGGTCTTTTAAGGTACGGATGATGGGCAGGCCTGCGCCTACATTGGTTTCATAAAAGAAATCAACCCCATGCTGCTTTGCTGCATCGCGGAAGGTTTTATACTGTTTGTAGGATGCCGAATTACCTATTTTATTGCAGGTGATCACGGAAATATTCGCCTTAAAAACTTCCTCGTAAACCTCCACCGGTTTCGGACTGGCGGTGTTATCAATAAATACACAGTTTGGCAGGTTCATGCTTTTCATTTCGGCAACAAAAGCATTAAGGTCGGCAGGATGGTGCGAAGCCTGTAAATCCTGTTCCCAGGTATCAAGTGAAATGCCGTCGCTGTTAAATACCATTTTACGGGTATTGCTGATACCGGCAATTTTCACCTGTATGCCGTTATGTTCCTGCAAATAAGCGGTATGGGCATTCAATTGTTTAAAAAGCGTTTGCCCAATATTGCCTGTCCCTAAACAAAAGGCATGCAGCGTTTTGGTAAGTTGCACAAAAAAGGCATCGTGTACGGCGTTTAATGCTTTTGCAAGATCGTGCCCGGAGATGATCACGGAAATGTTATATTCGGATGAACCCTGTGCGATGGCCCTTACGTTTACACCATTGCGGCCCAAAGCATGGAACAACTTGCCGGATACGCCAGGGGTTTGTTTCATATTTTCGCCGACTACGGCGATGATAGCCAGGTTTTGCTCAATTACTACAGGGTCCAGCTTTTTGGCTATCAGTTCAAGTTCAAATTCCTGCTCTATCAGTAAGCGTGCTTTTTCGGTATCGCCGGGTTGTATGGCGAAGGTGATGCTATGCTCAGATGACGACTGGGTGATGAGTATGATATTGATCTGCTCACGGGCCAGCAAAGAAAACAGCCTTCCGCTGAAACCTGATTTACCCACCATGCCGCTGCCTTCGAGGTTAAGGATGCTGATGTTGTTGATAGATGAGATGCCCTTAATAGGCAGGTTGGATGGTTTGCAATCATGGCGGATCACAGTTCCTTCAAATTCAGGCTCGAAAGTATTTTTTATAACGATAGGGATCTTTTTCAGGAAAGCCGGGATCATGGTTGGCGGATAGATCACCTTGGCGCCAAAGTAGGATAATTCCATTGCTTCGGTATAGGTAAGCTCCGGCAGGGAGAAGGCTTTTTTTACCATGCGCGGATCGGCGGTCATCATGCCGTTAACATCTGTCCATATCTGTATTTCGGAGGCGCTTAACGCTGCACCGAATATTGCCGCAGTATAGTCGCTGCCGCCACGGCCCAGGGTGGTAATCTGCCCTGCCTCGTTTGAGGAGATAAAGCCGGTAACGAAAATTATCTTACCACTATGCTCTTGCTGAAAACTGCGGACCAGCAGTTCAGTAAGTTCCATATTAACCCTGGCCTGCCCGAATGAGCTGTCGGTTTTAATTAATTCAGTTGCATCAGCGCAAATTGATTCCGGAAAATGCTGTGCCGCTATTTTGCAGATCATTAAAGTGGAGCAGCGTTCGCCAAAGCTTAAAATCAGGTCGCGGGTTTTAGCGGTAAGTTCGCGCAGGGTAAGTACGCCCTGCAATAAGTCTTCCAGTTGGTTAAAATAAAGCTTTAACCCGGTGAAGGCGGGGTTTTGATGCTGCGCTGTGAGCAGGCTTTTTACCACATCAAAATGGCGTTTTTCAAGCTCGGCTAATCCGGCGGTAAAATCATGGCCATTAGCGGCGCCTTCGGCCATTGATACCAGCAGATTGGTTACCCCGCTCATGGCGGATAATACCACTACCGGGTTTTTGCCGCTTTTAACTTCATCCTTTAAAATGTTCAATAAAGTTTGAATGCTTTGAACAGAGCCTACGGAAGTACCGCCAAATTTTAGAATTTTCATTATACGTGTTAAATATTAAAAAAAAACGCCTTCCTCTTTGTGGAGGAAGGCGCTCATTTGGTTTTTTATGTTTTACACCATACGACTATCTTCCTCCGTGTTTTACCCCGGTGGTAGTTGTTGTTGTTATAATGGTGTTGTTACTTGTCATATTATCGGCGGCAAAGTAAGCGGAATATTTTTGAATAAGCAAATTGTATTTTTTTTATTTTATTTATTCGCGTACAATTCCGGCTTGAACCGTTTAGCCAATAAGCCGGTTGCTAAATCTGTATCTATTTCCGCCACAAAAACGCCGGGCACGCCGTAAGGTTGGTAAGCTATACAACGCCCATCAGGCGCTATGATCGAGCTTGCTGACTCGGGGTAAAGCGTTGCACAGTTTGAACTTGCAAAATATATGGTGTTTTCCATCGCGCGCAGCATCATGGCTTTTTCGTAGTATGGATTGTCTTTATTTCCCCATTCGGTCAGCTCCACACCTTCTAAGTCACTCCCGCCAAAATGGGGGTGAAAAACTATTTTTGCATCACGCCGGGCAGCCCACCTTACCAATTCCGGATACCTGAACCCTTCGTGACATATCACAATCCCAAATTTCAGGCCGTTTACTTCAAAAATATGCCGTTCCGTGCCCGGAATCCATCGGTTATCTTCGCTTGGGTCCAGCTGGGTTTTTGCCTGGTATCCTAATACTTCGCCCGTATTGGATATCACGTGTGCAACGTTTAAAAAGCCATCGAATGAATACCAGTCCATCGGCAATATAATGGCGATGTTGTTTTCCGCGGCTATTTTACAGGCTTTGTCCAATGCTGCCTGTAGTTTTTCGGGGGAGCCAACTTCAACATCAAACTTCTCCATAGGGTAACCGGGAATGTATGATTCCGGGAAACAGATGATCTCTGCCTGTTGGGCCGAGGCTTCTTTTACCAGTTTTTCAACCTGAAACAGTCCATCTTCAATAGATTTTGGAAAGGGCGGAGAGGCTACGGCTATTTTCATAAATGTTTTAAATGATAGTTCAAAAAAGCAATAATTTTTAGATGAAAATCAGCATTTTTAGAAATTTTCTATAGATAAATTTCAAATATCCCTAATTCGTCATTATTTATAAATTCGCTGATAGCGTCTTTTCGTTTGATCAGCAATGAGGCGATTTCGACAGTACTTACGTTGCCCGTTCTAAGCCAGATTATTTTGGGTGGATAAGAAAATAGATTTTGAAGCTCAGAAAAATCCTCATCGAAAGTTAAAATGGTATACCGGTTTTCTTTGGCAAACTTCCAAATCATTGAATCAGTTAACCGTTGTGGCTGTTTGATTTCATTTGATGGCAATATATCCCATTGAGGTATTAACTTTTTCAGGCGCCAGGAAATGTTTTCATCTGCAATCAGCCGCATATTACGCCACCTTTATTATGCGTTCTTTATTAGCGGCATAAGCAAGGCAAGCTAATATCTGTTTTTCTGTAAGTTGTGGAAAATCGCTGATGATCTCTTTATACGTCATGCCCGAAGCAAGCCATTGTAAAACATCATATACAGTAATGCGTGTACCCTTAATTACAGGTTTACCAAACCTGATTTCAGGATCAACTTCAATATGTTCTTTGTAGTTAATTTGTGGCATATACAAATTTAGATAAATTATATTGATAATTCATTATCAATATAATTGTATATATAAAAAAGTATATCTATATTTGATATATATTCTATATAATGAAAAGTATCCTGTTAAAGCTTGATGATAAGTTGTTTGAGGAAACAGACAAACAAGTGAAGGCTGAAAAAACAAGTCGTTCAAATTATATAAAAACAGCGATTGAGCAATATAATAAATGGCAGAAAAGAAAGGCGCAGGAAGAACAAATTGCAAGGGAAGTGGCACTATTGAAGGAATTTGACCCTGATAGGGAGCTAAAGAATGTGTTTCAAGCGGCTTCATTAGATGATCTTCAAAAATATTTAGATGAATAAGGTTTACCCAAAGCAATATGAGATCTGGATTGCAGACCTTAATCCATCTTTAGGCACTGAGCCGGGAAAAATAAGGCCTGTTGTTATTTTGCAATCAGATATTTTAAATAGAACAGGCCATGGCTCAATAATAGCATGTGCTATATCTTCGCAGTTCAGAGAAGGAGTCTCTTTGCTAAGACTGCCAATTGAACCGACAACTCTAAATGGCTTAACAAAAAAGTCGTATGCCTTGTGCGATCAAATACGGGCAATAGACGTTTTGCGTTTAAAAGGTCGAGTCGGCATCCTTGATGAAGAAACAATAAAGCGTTTAACAGACAGTATTAAAGCAATCCTTTCACTCTGATGCAGGGACTAATTATAAAATCAACAGGAAGCTGGTACCAGTTACAAACTAAAGATGGACAAAGGATAGACTGCCGCATTAAAGGGATCTTCCGTACCAAAGGGATCACTACGACCAATCCGCTGGCTGTTGGCGATGTGGTTGATTTTGACATGGAACCTGAACAGGAAACCGGTGTAATTACCAACCTGCACGCCCGCAAAAATTATATCATCCGTAAATCCATCAACCTGAGCAAACAGGGGCAGATCATCGCCGCAAACCTTGACCAGGCATTATTAGTGGTCACTTTAGCATCACCACGCACCTCTTTAGGCTTCATCGACCGTTTCCTGGTAACTGCCGAAGCCTATGACATCCCGGCGAAACTTATTTTTAATAAACTCGACCTGTTCAGCGATGAGGGTTTGGAGATACTGGCGGATTATAAAGCCATTTATGAAAAGATAGGTTATCCTTGTTATGAAGTTTCTGCCCTTGAAGGAACCAATATCGGCCAGGTGCAAGAGTTGCTAAAAGATAAGGTGACTTTATTCTCCGGGCATTCGGGCGTAGGTAAATCAAGCCTGATCAACGCCCTGCTGCCCGACCTTGACCTGCGTACCAACCAGGTAAGCGACTGGAGCGATAAAGGCATGCACACCACTACCTTTGCCGAAATGTTTGAACTGCCACAAGGCGGGTTTATCATAGATACCCCCGGTATCCGCGAATTAGGGGTGATTGATATAGAAAAACAAGAACTCAGCCACTTTTTTCCGGAAATGCGCGCCCTGATGAACCAATGCCGCTTTAATAACTGCCGCCATATTAATGAACCCGGCTGCGCCGTACTGGAGGCTGTGGAAAACGGGGAGATAGAAATATCGCGGTATGAAAGCTATTTAAGCATTTATAATGGGAATGATACGAGGGCGTAGAGAATAGAGGTTGGAGATCAGAAAAGCGCTTTTCTAATCTCTGATCTCCAACCTCTACCCTCTATCCCAGCGCCACCTTAAAATCATGCAGCAGATCATCAATATCCTCAATCCCGATAGATAGCCTGATCATTGAATCGGGTATGCCCATTTCGGCTCTTTTTACCGGACCGAGTTCGTTAAATATGGTATGGGCTACGGGGATGGCCAGTGTACGGGTATCGCCCAGGTTGCTTGATTTTACGACCAGTTTCAGTTTATTTAAAAAGGCAAAGCAATCAATGCTTTCGTCCAGTTCAATACTCATCAGTCCGCCGAATTTCAGGAACAGTTTTTTAGCTATGTGATGCTGCGGGTGCGATTTCAGGCCAGGATAATACACTTTCTTTATCATCGGATGACCTTCAAAAAAGGTGGCCAGCGAAAAGGCATTGGTACAGGCGCGTTCCATGCGCAAAGCTAAAGTTTCCGATCCTACCGAAATAGAATGTGCCGCTTCAGGGGCAAGGGTGCCGCCTGCATCGCGTAATCCTTTTTTGCGGATCTGGGTCATTCCCAATACTTCGGGTTTAACCTGTGTTTTAAAACCTTCGAATATATTGGCATAGTTTGTCCAGTTAAATAAACCGGTATCGGTAATACTACCGCCAAGGGCGTTGCCATGACCGCCGATGTATTTGGTTAACGAGTTGATCACCAGGCTGGCTTTTACGCTTACCGGCTTAAAAATATAGGGCGAGGTCATGGTATTATCAACCATGTAAATGATGCCTTTTTCTTCGCAAAGGTCGCCGATCTGTTCCAGGTCGGCAATTTGAGTGGCCGGGTTGGCAATGGTTTCCACGAAAACCATTTTGGTAGTATCCCTTATTTCATTACGGACATTATCTATGGAGGTGGCATCCACGAAAGTGAAATCAAGTCCCATATCCATAAAGGTTTGGAAAACGCTGCGGGTATTGCCGAACAAATAAGAGCTGGCAATAACATGGTCGCCCTTTTTTATGAGGGCCATTATGGTGCATGAGATGGCGGCCATTCCGGTAGAAAAAGCAATGCTCGAAAAGCCATTTTCCATCAGCGTTACTTTATTTTCGAGTGCCGAAACGGTTGGGTTACCCTGGCGCGAATAAGCATATCCCTTTTTCTTATTCTGAAAAATATCTACCAGGTCCTGCACATCATCGTAACCGTAAGTTACAGATGTGTGTATAGGTTTATGCAGGGCGCCATGTTCCGGTTTGCCTAAACGGTCAGCATGCAGTATGGTAGTTGTAAAGCCTTTTCTTGTTGTCATTCTGAAAGTAAAATAATTTGCGAACTTAACGAATTAGGCATGAAATCGTAATTAAATTTAAAATTCGTTAGTCAATTTATAGATTGAGATGACTATGTTTGGATTTTAACTTAATCAACCAGTCACTTAATTAACATAGTTAACAAAGCAAAATGAGGGCCGTAATACAACGTGTTTCCGGGGCAAAATGCACGGTCGATGGTTTGGTAACCGGATCAATCAATACCGGATTTTTAGTATTGCTGGGCATTGAGGATGCCGATACGGAGGACGACCTGCAATGGCTGGCACAAAAAATAGCAAACCTGCGGGTTTTTGGCGATGAGAATGGCCTGATGAACAAGGCCCTGGCTGAGGTTGACGGTGGAATTTTACTAATCTCGCAGTTTACATTATTCGCACAAACAAAAAAGGGGAACCGGCCGTCGTTTATAAGGGCGGCAAAGCCGGATAAGGCTATTCCGTTTTATGAGCAAATGATCAAAGTGCTGGAAACAATAACCGGTAAAAAGATTGCCACAGGCATTTTTGGTGCAGATATGAAGATAAGCCTCGTAAACGATGGGCCGGTTACTATTATTATGGATACGAAGGATAAGGACAATCATTAATTTTTAACACAAAAAAAACAAAAATCATGTCATTTCGAGCGATAGCGAGAAAACTTATACGCCATTCATAGTGCGCCATGCATAGTTCACTATGAATAGTTTGTTAAACATAGCGTATAAGTTTTCTCCTCGTACCTCGTTCGAAATGACATTTTTGATAATAATTCTACAATCATGACTATACAAGACGCTCAAAAAACAGTAGATACCTGGATAAATACAACAGGTATCCGCTATTTTAACGAACTCACCAATACAGCTATTTTAATGGAAGAAGTAGGCGAAGTTGCCCGCATTATGGCAAGGCAATACGGTGAGCAATCCTTTAAAAAATCAGATACGGAGGTTAATCTTGCCGATGAAATGGCCGATGTGCTTTTTGTTTTGATCTGCCTGGCTAATCAAACAGGTATTGACCTTACCGATGCCCTGGAAAAGAACCTGGAGAAAAAAAGCATCAGGGATGCGGACAGGCACCGGGGGAATGAAAAGCTTTTTTAGTGGCAGTACAAAGTAGCAGTAGCAGTTTTAAAAGATAAATCAAACTGCTACTGCCACTAATTACTGCTACTAACTAAGCAACTTCACCAACCTATCCCCATCCAAAACCGGTATGGCGGTGGTTAAGTCAATCTGTAAACAAAATTCTATATCCTTTTCAATGCCTAATTGTTTCAGGCGTTCACTGTGGGATGTTTTTTTGAGGTATTGATTTATGTCCTCTTTGCCTGATTGAAACAGGTCATTGGATGCAATGGCTGCATCGTCCAGTTTAAATTCAAAGGCTTTTAGCTGTTCAATAACGGCTCCGGCAAAAAGCGTATCTTCCAGGTTGAAATTATTTTTCCATCCGGCGCAAACCAGCAGGATGTTTTCATCCTGCGCTTTAAGCCAGTTGCACAGCGCGGTAAGGTTTAAAAACGAGCCGATCACTATCTGTTTTGCGCTGCGCGAAAGATGCAGGGCATGAGTACCGTTGGTGGTAGTTAATACCACAGTTTTACCGCCAACTTTTTCTGTGGTGTAAGAGAATGGCGAGTTGCCGAAATCAAAACCTTCCACCACTTTGCCATCGCGTTCGGCCGCTAATAGATAATCAAGTCCTTTTTCGCGGTAAGCTGCACATTCTTCCACCTGCGATACCGGGATGATGGCTTCGGCCCCGTTTTCAATCCCGTAACAAATAGATGAGGTGGCCCTGAAAATATCAATAATTACCACAGTATAATCCTCCACCTGGTAAAGCGGAATGAGGGCAGGGGAAAGGCAAACGTGTAGATTTTTGGTCATTGGTCATTGGTCATTGGTCATTGGTTCATTGGTTCATTAGTTCATTGGTGTATAGTTCATTAGTTTATCGGCAACCTTGCAAGTACCAATGAACTAATGAACACGTGAACCAATGAACCAATGACAAGTGAACCAATGAACTATTTATTAAAAGGCGGTTTCACCACCCTGGCTTTGATTTTATTATCCCTGATAAGGATATAAATTTCGGCGCCTTCTTTAGAAAATTCTGTTTTTACATAACCCATACCGATGGCTTTTTGCAGGGTAGGGGATTGGGTGCCCGATGTTACTTTACCAATGCTGTTGCCTTCGGCGTCAACAATCGGGTAGTCGTGGCGGGGGATGCCGCGGTCTATCATTTCAAAGCCGACAAGTTTGCGTTGTACGCCTTCCTGTTTTTGCTGCTGTAATGCCGTTGAGTTGGTGAATTCTTTATTGAATTTGGTTACCCATCCTAAACCGGCTTCCAATGGCGACGTGGTATCGTCAATATCATTCCCGTAAAGGCAAAAACCCATTTCAAGTCGCAGGGTATCACGGGCGCCCAGACCTATTGGTTTTATTCCGAATGGTTCGCCTGCTTTAAAAATGGCATCCCATATTTGTACCGCGTGTTCGTTATCAAAATAAATCTCGAAACCGCCTGCCCCAGTATAGCCTGTAGCTGATACTACTACATTATCAACCCCGGCAAACCTGCCTTTTTTGAAGGTGTAATACTCCATTGAGGCCAGGTCGATATCAGTAAGGCTTTGCAGCGCTTCGGCAGCTTTGGGTCCCTGTATGGCAAGCAAAGAAGTGCGGTCTGATATGTTTTTCATATCCACACCGAAGGTATTAAAACCGGAGATCCAGTTCCAGTCTTTTTCGATGTTCGAGGCATTAACTACCAGCATATAAGTTTTTTCGTCGATGCGATAAACCAGCAGGTCATCAACAATGCCGCCATCTTTATTGGGCAGGCAGGAGTATTGAACTTTACCGTCGTACAATTTTGCAGCATCGTTACTGGTAACCTGCTGGATAAGATCGAGGGCATGTTCTCCCTTTAAAATAAACTCACCCATGTGGCTTACGTCAAAAACGCCGACGCCCTTGCGCACGGTTTCGTGTTCAGCATTAATGCCAACATATTGCACAGGCATGTTATAGCCTGCGAAGGGTACCATTTTGGCGCCTGCTTTTATATGAATATCAGTTAAAGCGGTATTCTTCATGTTATTTTAATAGGGTGCAAAAATAACACGATTTATGGATTTAAATGATTTGCAGGAAATTTTAATTGAGATGTGTTTTAAACACGGAGAAACAGAGGAGGCGCAAAGTACATAGAGAAATGTAAATTAGCGGGCACCATTAGATTAATTGTAACTATATACATATTTGGGGGAATTATTTGATTTGGTATTTTTAATTTACAAATGGGAGTAAATCAAAATACATTGCCCGTGTA
>JBIOHE010000019.1:0-24744 GCA_044448725.1 Sphingobacteriales bacterium
ATATTTACTCTTTCAACTATATCCTGATTATTGATCCATGCGTTATTATCTCACAATTATCCTGTTGGCTGCTTCTTTTATAAAGGTTACAGCAAAAACTATCGATGAACCCAACTTTAATGCCCGCGACCTGAGCATTAGCTGGGAAGCCCTGCAAAACGATTATCAAAACAAGCCCCAGTCGTTAAATGCACTTACTATAACTAATAATGGCAAAAACACTTTCCCGGCTTCCGGCTGGAAAATGTTTTTCAATTCGGCCCGTTTAATGACTTCGGCAACCGTTACCGGCAACGCCAGAATTGATTTTGTAAACGGCGATTTGTTTAGTCTTACACCAACCAATACGTTTACTGAAATAAAACCGGGTGAATCTGTACGGATCGAATTTATTGATGAAGAACCCGTAGTTACCATGACCGATGGCCCCGAAGGTTTTTATGTGGTTTGGGATACGCAGCCGGGCAAAGGCTACAATACCGGGGCTGTCACTATTAGGCCGTTTAAGCCAAGCTATGTGGGTTTGGTTACCCCTGCCATTATTTATGATCAGAATAAAAACATTAAAGATATACCCGAAGCGCAGTTAACCAAGGTGTTTCCAACACCGGTGAGTTATAAGGAGAGCACGGGAGGGGTATTTATTCTGGATAAAAACATAAAATTTGGGCACTCGGGTGAAAACAAGGCTGGGGATGGATACGCAATGTTAACATCGTCTCTAAAATTGTTATTCGGTAAGGATTTCGTGCTTTATCCAAAAGTAGATTATGAAAAATCAATACAGATTAACTATAAAACTGGATATAATGTTGAAGGCTATGAACTAATTGTGACACCTGATGGCATAACTATCAACGCAACTACGAGCGCCGGTGCATTTTACGGCATCCAATCCCTGAAAACATTAATACCTGCATCCGCTTATGCGCACCCGAAAAAAGGAATCCAAATCCCTTGTGTTGAAATAAAAGATGCGCCCCGTTTTCCATACCGGGCCTTTATGCTGGATGTTGGCCGTAATTTTCAACCCAAAAGCGAGGTATTAAAAGTGCTTGAGGTAATGGCGCTTTACAAACTCAATGTATTCCACTTCCATTTAACAGATGATGAAGGCTGGCGGCTGGAGATCCCGTCATTACCGGAATTAACCGATGTTGGCTCTAAACGCGGCCATACCCTGGATGCTAAACATTTTTTACCGGCATCACATGGCTCCGGCGGGGAGGTTGACAATAAAACGGGGACAGGCTTTTATACCCGCGCTGATTTTATAGAGATATTAAAATATGCCGGTAAACTGCATATTCAGGTGGTGCCCGAAATTGAATCGCCCGGTCATGCCCGCGCCGCCATCAAATCAATGAATGCCCGTTACGACCGTTTAATGGCCGAGGGCAAAAAAGCAGAAGCGGAGCAATACCTGCTTTATGATCCGAACGACAAATCACAATATAGCTCGAATCAATACTGGACGGATAATATTATCGATGTTTCCCTGCCATCGACTTACAACTTTATCGGAACAGTGATCAACGACATTGTTGCTATGTACAAAGAAGCGGGCGCACCTTTAAAAACCATCAATTTTGGCGGCGATGAAGTGCCTGCGCATGTTTGGGAAAAATCACCTTCGTACCTCACTTTAAAAGCAAATCATCCCGAAATTCAAAGCACCGCCGACCTGTGGTATTACTTTTATGGCAGAGTTAACCAACTGGTTAAGGCCAAAGGGCTTTACCTTTCGGGATGGGAAGAAATGTCACTGCGTAAAACCGCATTGGATGGTCAGCCTTTTTATATACCCAACCCCGATTTTATGCCCGAACATTTACAGGCGGAAGTGTGGAACAATTCACTGGGCGATGGCAACGAGGACCTTGCTTATAAACTGGCAAACGCCGGCTACAAAACAGTGCTTACCTGCGTAAGCAATTTGTATTTCGACATGGCGCATTATAAATCATTTGATGAGCCGGGCTATTATTGGGGCGCCTTTGTAGATATTGATAAACCTTTCTCTTTTATCCCTTTTGACTATTTTAAAAATACAAAAGTCGACAAAAACGGACTGCCGATAAACCGAAACATATTCATAGGCAAACAGCGCCTTACAGATTATGGCAAAAGCAATATATACGGTTTGCAAAGCGCTGTTTGGGGCGAAAACATCGAAAGTACCGCCCGGCTTGAATATATGCTGCTGCCACGCCTGTTAGGTTTTGCCGAGCGCGCATGGAGCAAAGACCCGGACTGGGCCACCGAACCGAATGTTGTAAAAAGTGATTCTCTTTACCAAAATGCCTGGTCGAACTTTTTAAATGTATTGGGAAAAAGGGAGCTGCCGCGTTTAAGTTATTACAATGGCGGATATAATTACCGCGTGCCAAAACCCGGTCTGGTTTTGCAGGACGGTAAATATGCAGCCAATATCCAGTTCCCTGGTTTAACCATCCGTTATACCACCGACGGCAAAGACCCCGATGCAAAAAGCAAAATCTATAACGATGCTGTTACAATCGACGGAAAGACCGTAAAGTTCAGGGCATTTGATACTAAAGGCCGCGGAAGCAACGTTTCAGAACCAGTTACTCCATAAAAACAAGCAGCAGGGGCGTTTTGAGGGCGCTTCTGCTGCTTTCCAATTTCAAAACACCACATTAAACCCAATATAATAATTGCGGAGCGGCGCCGCATTATAATAACGGTTGCCAACAGCATTAAGGTCATCGCCCAGACTGTACTTTTCGTTTAGCAGGTTATTTGCCCCGGCATAAAGTTCCAGCTTGTTGTGTTTGCTAAATTTATGTGCCCACCCTGCTTTTGCCTGTAATAAATTGTAATGCGGCGCATAAGCGGTATTGCCGTCATTAAGCGGAACACGGGCGGTATAATTATGTTCAACAAATAAATACAAATTTTGGGGAAGATTAATTTGGAGCCCGGTAACAATTACCTGTTCGGGTACCCCTGTTAACTGGTGGCCTGCATAATTGGAGGTGGTTGCGTCGTGGTAATCACTGCTGAAAGTGAACCTGTCTAAAGTAAGCGATTCATTAAACTGCAATCCACGGATAAAGCCTGAATTATTTTGTTTGATTATCCACGCTGTAAAATACACTTCGGCGCCGGGTTGATTTAGCCCTCCTGCATTAATGTAAGATGTTGTTTCATCAACAGTATTATAGCGCGGAACTATGGCGTTTTGGATATGGTAATAAAAAACCGAGGCATCCAGATAAATGCTTTCATCCTTATTCCTCAATCGGAAACCGCTTTCATAGTTCCAGCCTGATTCAGCCTGCAGGTTTGGGTTGATGGCATGGTCCGTCGGGCGGATTTCGGCAGTTGTAGGGGTTGAGTAACCGCGGCTCACTGAAGCCCGCCATGCAAAATCGTTTGTAATCTGGTATGATAAGGCAATCCTCGGCATCAGTTGCGGCGTAAAATACCGGTCGGTATAAGCAGTTTCCGCATTCGGAAAAACATTCAGGAACTTATAATCATAAAAATTCATGCTTAATGCGGCTTCGAGGTGAAAACGCCTGCTAATATCCGCCACATACCTTGCAAAGATAAAATGCTGGTTGGTATTGATCTTGTCTAAAGTTTGCGCAGTATCGCGCACCCCCGATCTGTTGCCGTAATTATTAATATCGGCATTGGTTTGCTGCCATTCAATGCCCAGGTTTATTTTCCCGGAATAATTAATTTGCTTTTTGCTGCTTAATTCAAAATAACTGCGGAAACCAAAAGTACCTTCATAGCGTTGTCCGTAATTAGTTATAAAAGGATTTTTAAAATCAACATAAGTGCCAAAAACCGAGGTTACATTTCGCAGCTCATCATTAAAATGATATTCATTAACTACCCCGCCGAAAAGCATTTTTTGGTAAATGCCTGCTTTTTGCTGAATGCTGCCGGGAATGGTTTTTGTTGAGAGCCTTGCCTGTTGCGGATCGGCCTCGTATTGGGCCAATGTTAAACCGCCCGGTGTTTCATAATCCAGGTCCGAATAAAAGCCAAGTACTTTTAACTCGTCCTTATTGTAAGTCCACTTATTTACCGCCTGGATATACTGGCGTTGCATATAACTGTGCTGGCGATAACCGCCATAACTTTCGTAAGCCTGGTTTAAATTTAGCGTGTAATTGCCTGAATGTTCCTGCAAAGCGGTATTTTCATGGATCAGGCCATAAGATCCGCCGTTCAGTCCGGCGGAAACGAAATTGCTGTCGGTACGGCGGTTAACCGGACTAAGCAACACCACACCTCCTGTATTTGCACCAAACAAACTACCGTCCGGGCCTTTCAAAACTTCCATATTATGGATGCTGTTGAAATCTATTGCATTCAGGTAAGTATTACCCCCGGCGTCGGTGAGGGGAATATCATCAAAGTAAATTTTTACATCCCGTACCCCAAATGGCGAACGCAACAGGCTCCCCCTGATAGATAAGCGATAACTGCCCGGCGAGCGTTCCTCGGCCCTTACACCGGGCTGGCTGTTAAGCACGGATATAAAGGAATTATCGGGCTGTACATTTAAGGCCTGCTGATTAATCACACTTACCGATGCCGGGATGCTTAACACAGGTTGTTCCGACAAGTAAGCCCTTACTGTTACCGCCTGTAATTGCTTCACCGTGTCTTTTTTTGAAGTATCCGCCTTGTTTTGGGCGCCAACACCCGAAACGACGGCAAAAGTTAAAATGATGCTAATGTAGATTTTTATCATAGGTTTTTTACGGGTAACAAAAATAGTTTTTTTAATGATACTGGTGTCATCTACTAAGTGTCGCTTTCGAGTCCCTGTCTATACTAATTTTTCCTGTTTTCAAAATATTATGCGCTAAAAACTTTAAATAATCTATTTTTGGAATATCGCTGTTTAGCACAGCAACCAATTAATGCCGCCAATTACTGTGAAACTATTTTTATTGATGATTTTTTTGGCGTTTGCCTTACAATTGCATGGGCAAACCTGCAATGGCAGTTTGGGCGACCCTGTTATCAACGAAGATTTCGGGTCCGGGGCAAATCCGGGACAGCCCTTAGCGCCAGGGGTTACCAATATGACCTTCTATAACGCAGGGTGCCCGAACGACGGCTTCTATACTATTGCCAACAGTTCGGGTAATTGCTTTGGCAATGCGTGGCACATATTAAACCAGGACCACACAGGTAACCCCAACGGTTATATGATGGTTATCAACGCCTCCGTTGAGCCAAGTATCTTTTTTACACAGCAAACAATAGTCGGCCAGCTATGCCCGAATACCACTTATGAATTTGCTGCATGGATAACTAACCTCTGTCTTCCTTCAACCTGCTCGGGGAGCTCCATACCGCCCAATATCACTTTCTCTATTGAAACAACCGGCGGTACCATATTACAGACATACAACACAGGTGATATACTAACAACAAGCAACATTAAGTGGACCCAATACGGAACGTTTTTTACAACACCGGCAAATTCTTCGGAGGCCATAGTAGTGAAAATGTCCAACAATGCAAAGGGCGGATGTGGTAATGATTTTGCTTTGGATGACATAACTTTCAGGGCCTGCGGCCCGATAATCAAATCGGGTTTTGGATTGGCCAACGGGCAGACAACCCAGTCATTATGCCAGGGCGGCAGCGCAGCTTACTCATTAAAGACAAGTGTTGTGGGTGAAAATAATCCCTCCTATCAATGGCAGTCGAACCTCAATAGCAAAGGCTGGACAGATATGCCTGGAAATAACGCCGATTCGCTTAACGTCCCTTTTAACAATGCTATTGCCGGGCTTTACCAATACAGGCTTGGTATAGCCAATGGTTCAAATATTTCCTCGGTGTTATGCCGGGTATATTCGCCGCCGTTAACTATCCATGTAAACCCGCTTCCTGTAGTCCCGGCTATAGCCGCAAAAGCTGTTTGCGCGTGCCCCGGCCTAAAGTTAAATGAATTTTGTTTTGGGGATTCTGTACGGTTCAGTGACATAACCAGTCCTGCCGATACTTCTGTTAAATCCCGGCTCTGGAACTTTGGTGACAATACCACCTCCGCCATATCAAATCCGGCGCATTTATATGCGAATCCGGGTAATTATAATGTGACATTAACCGTCGCAAATAGCTATGGTTGTACATCCGGCACTGTCAAAACAATAACTATAAATAATAAGCCTGTTGCGGCATTTTCAACATCGGCGCCGGACTGTGCCGGGCAAAATGTCACTTTTACGGATCAATCAACTATAACGGGCGGGAAAATTGTTCAATGGGTATGGAGTTATGGCGACGGCAAATCAGATACCCTGACCAATGGCAACCCATTTAACCACGTTTATGGTAACACAGGCACAGACACCGTTAAATTAATGGTTACTGCAGTTAGTGGATGTTCAAGTTTAACAAGCTCCAGGGTCATCACTGTCAAACCATTGCCGGTTGTTAATTTTGGCCTTCCTGCAGTATGTCTGAATGATACTTATGCGCAGTTTACTGATCAGAGTACAATTGCCGATGGTACCATGGCGGGCTTTACCTATTTATGGAATTTTGGTGATCCGAATGCTTCTGCCTCAAATCCGGATACCTCCACCCTTAAAAACCCTAAACACAAATACTCACAGGCAAGCAATTATAATGTTACTTTAACAGTTACATCAGCGAGCGGCTGTGTGGTATCAAAAACGCAGGCTTTTACGGTTAACGGGGATACGCCTGTCGCTGCTTTCTCAGTAGAAAACAGCAATAATTTATGCAGTTCAGACCCGGTTGTTTTTGACGATCTGTCAACCGTGAATTTTGGCAATATCACAAAAATAAAGTGGTATTTCGACTATAATAATAACCCGCAGGATTCGGTAGTCTATTTGCCGGATAGTATCCCGGCAAACCGGAAATTTTTTCATAGTTACGGGTTGTTTAATTCACCACTCACAAAATCATATACGGTAAGGATGGATGTGTATTCAGGGATTACCTGCGTAAATTCAACACAGCAGAATATAACCGTTAACGCCAACCCGGTTGTAACCGTATCGTCAATTGGCCCATTATGCCAAACAGATCAGCCGGTTCAGATTGTTCAAAACACAAACGGTTTTATTGGCCGGGGCGTATTCACAGGAACGGGTGTCTCTTCAACCGGCCTGTTCGATCCTTCAGTTTCGGGAACGGGTACATTTTCCGTCAACTACATTTTTACCGATCAAAACGGGTGCACTTACTCAAGTAATCAGCAGGTTATTGTTAACCCTGTCCCTGCATTGACTTTGATTCCGGATATTGTTGTGCTTGAAGGCGGACAGGTAACCCTTCCGGCCAAAGTCACAATGGATAACCTTACCTATCAATGGACACCTTCAACAGGGTTGGACCACGATAATGTATTGAACCCGATAGCAAGCCCTAATGGTAATACTATTTACAAACTTATTGTAACAAATGCCCTGGGTTGTTCGGTTGCAGCTACAATTTCTGTAACTGTTTTAAAATACCCGGTTATCCCAAATGCCTTTACGCCAAATGGCGACGGCATAAATGATACCTGGAATATTCAGTACCTGAATGAATACCCAAACGGTACAGTAAATATATTTAACAGATATGGCGAAAAGGTCTTTTCGGAAAATGGTTATGGTACCCCCTGGGATGGGAAATACCACGGGGCCGACCTGCCACAGGGTACCTATTACTACATTATTAACCCGGGCAGCGGACGCAAAGCAATGTCGGGTAGTGTAACTATTATCAGATAAGTGCGTTGAGTTTCAAATTGTACCCCACTCCCGCCGGGCATCTAATATTATATTATCGACCAGAAAAATAACACACCAGAAATTTTGGGATGGGTTTTGATTGTGCGATGAAACAGCGGTAAGGTATTTCATTGCAATAAGAGATTATAAGAAATTATAATTGGCTTATGTTTGCAACATAATAATAAATTGCCTTATTTTTAAAACTTTCTGCCGTATCCAAAATTTATTAAAAATGCATCACGAACATCATCTAAAAAGCTCGGACACGATACGCGATATTGTTATCGGGATGTCCGACGGGTTAACTGTACCTTTTGCACTTGCTGCGGGATTAAGCGGGGCGGTAAATTCGTCCGGGATTGTGGTAACGGCCGGCATCGCCGAAATTGTGGCCGGTTCAATTGCCATGGGCCTGGGAGGTTTTTTGGCCGGCCGCACCGAGGCCGATCACTATAATTCGGAGTTAAAACGTGAATATGAAGAGATAGAAAGGGTGCCGGAACAGGAAAAATTTGAGGTTAAAGAAGTTTTTGCTGATTTTGGATTATCCCCTGCATTGCAGGACCAGATTGCCGAAGAAATGGCAAAGGATAAAGATAAATGGGTTGATTTTATGATGCGCTATGAACTCGGCCTCGAAAAACCGGAAGCCAACAGGGCAACCCAAAGCGCGCTTACCATCGGCATCTCCTATATTGTTGGCGGCATTATCCCTCTTTCACCTTATTTTTTTATACGCGACTCGCAAAAAGCACTGTACTATTCCTGTGCCATAACTATGGTATGCCTGTTTGTTTTCGGGTACTTTAAAAGCAAGGTAACAGGGCAACCGGCATTTTCAGGAGCACTGAAAGTGCTGTTTATAGGCGCACTTGCAGCTGCTGCGGCGTTTGTTATGGCTAAATTAATAAACGGGGGGAAAATGTGATTGCAGATTAGCCCCCCCCCAACCTGCAATTGTCATTATAAACGCAGCGAAGTGCCATGAAGCGACTGGCCGGCTACATGCATGGCGTAGAAGATGCTGATCCGCCTATTGGCGCATCAGCATGACAGAATATTTGTGTTGAAATTTAATGAACGGTTTTTATATAGAAGAAAGAAAAGTTGCCTCTTTCACAGCTATCGGATAATATTATTCGTAATTGTTGTTCACAAATTCATAAATCCGGTTCCTCTTATTAATATTTTCAAAGGATTGCCGGTGATATTTTTGTTCTAACCGGTCGAAAATGATAAGCACCTTTTGCAGGGATAGCAAGGTTTCGGGATTTACAGCCAATGGTTCAGCATGCAGAAACAGCAATTGCGCCAGAGCATCAAGCTTATCGGCGCTATAATTTCCCCTTTCGAGTGTGCGTTCAAAACCTTCTGTTGTCAGTTCAAGCAACTCATCCAAAGGGATATTGTATTCGTGAAGGAGTGTAGAATCGGCAAGATGAATAAATTCATCATCCTTACCAGCGGTTTTTAAACCCATTAACCGGGCTATCACAAGCGCCAGCTTTTCTATCTCATTAAGGATATAATCTCTGTACATTACGAAGTATTCGCGCTACCATGGAATAGTCTCAAGTCGAAAGTCTTAAGTAAAAAAAGGTACGAAATCCGACTTATGACTTTCGACTTGAGACTTCCGACTTAACCCTACCAACTCCCGCTTGATCCGCCGCCGCCGAAATCGCCGCCGCCAAATCCGCCGAAACCGCCGCCATCACCGCCACCGCCAAAGCCGCCGTCGCCGTTGGAGAAACCTCCCCAGCCGCCGCTGCCCCGGCCAAGCAATGCCCCGCCAAGGAACCACCAGAACGGACTTGCGCCGCCCCTGCCGCCAATGATATGACCGCCGCCCCTGCCGCCACGGATGATGATAATAACTATAATGATGACGATAATGAAGATGATACCATAAGCCCCGCTGTAATCGTCCTCTTTGGCATTCGCGGCCTTTTTATTGCCTTTATACTCGCCCTTCATGTATTTCATCAGGTCGTCGGTGGCTGCGCTGAGGCCGCCGTAGTAGTCGTTTTGCTTAAAGGCAGCAACTATATCGTTTTGGATGATCTGGTGGGTAACAATATCCGGAACCGCCCCTTCGGCGCCATAGCCGGTTTGAATGGTTACTTTATGATCGTTAAGGGCCACCAATACCAGGATGCCGTTGTTTTTTCCTTTTGCGCCAATGCCCCAGGCGCGACCCAGCTTTTGCCCGTAATCGTTAATATCGTATTCGCCGACGGATTTAATAAGCACCACAGCTATCTGGGTAGAAGTGGAGTCGTCAAAGGCATCCAGTTTCCGCTCCAGCGACTGGATGTTTCCCGGCGACAGCGTATTGGTATAGTCGGTAACCAAAGTATTTGGCTTTGGCGGGAACTCCTGCGAAAAGGCCAGGAAACCGGCAATCAGCAGGGTAAATAGTACTATAAGTTTTTTAAACATGATCTTATTGTTATTTGCCATCCATAAAAGCAATGTCGTCCGGCAGTTCGTTGCTACCGTCCTTTTGATGCGGGAAATATTTCTGCAGGTGCTCCCCGGCAATTGTCAAACCGGTAACTATGCCTTCAATCAGGTTGCCGTATTTAAAGTGCAGCAGCATATCCTCTTTGGTATCGTCCCAAAAATTAGCAGGCACCACCTTGTTGATCCCCGCATCGCCGATGATGGCAAACTTGCGATCCACAGTGGCCACATAAATAAGCACCCCGTTACGCAGCCTTGTTTTGTGCATATCCAGCTGGTGGAAATACTTTGCCGCGCGGTCGAGCACATTTTCGCTGCAAGATTTCTCTATGCAAACCCTTATCTGCCCCGAAGTATGCTTTTCGGCATCCTCTATCGCGGTGCGGATACGCTGTTGTTCCTCTTCGTTAAATAGTGCCATGGTTAATTATTGAGTTTTGAATTATTGAATTATTGATTTAATAAAGGTTCAATCAATCAATAATTAAAAAGATACTTTCGGTGCGTTCTGTGCGGCGGCTTCGGCGGTGAAGCTTCCTTTTTCGCCAAAGCCAAACAGCTTGGCGAAAATAACAGCCGGGAACGAGCGTACGGTAGTATTATAATCCTGTACAGCGTCGATAAAGTCACGGCGCGATACTTTTATACGGTTTTCTGTTCCTTCGAGCGAGGCCTGCAGGTCGCTGAAGTTTTGGTTTGCTTTTAAGTCGGGGTAACGTTCAGAGGCTACCAATAAACGACTTAATGCACTGCTTAACTGACCCTGTGCGGCCTGGAACTTCTGGATACTTGCCGGATCGAGTTTTGTTGGGTCAACCTGAATGGCGGTAGCCCTTGCACGGGCATTGGTAACATCAACCAATGTGCTTTTTTCGAAATTGGCCACACCTTTTACGGTAGCAACCAGGTTCGGGATCAGGTCGCTGCGGCGCTGGTAATCGGCCTGTACAACACCCCATTTTGCTTTAACATTTTCTTCCTTCGAAACCATGCTATTGTAGTTGCATCCGCCTATCAGGCAAATGAATAAAATGACACCCAATACTATTAATAAGTTTTTCATGTTGTATTTCTTTAGATTTATTGTGCGTGAATTTACAATTTAGATTACAAATCACATACCGTTGTTACAATTGTATAAAGGTATGCCATTATGGCAATAAATGCCGGGGTAAATGTAAATAAAAGCAGATGGGTGAAAATAGCCGGGATCACTGATTTAGGATGATTTTTTTGATTTCACTGGGAAAGCGCTTACAATTGGGTTTTTAATTATGGTGAATTCGCCATAATTAAAAACCTGGCTGAGCACTTCAGCCCGTTGAGTAAAACTTAAAAAGTTTTGAATTCACCACCAACAAACTTACGAAGTTTTGAAAACTTCGTAAGTTTTTCGCCGCTTTACAGTACATTTATATTTTTACACTATGGCAGATGTACACTCCAAGGCAACCCGCAGTTACAACATGTCGCGCATCAGGAGTAAGGATACCAAACCCGAAATGCTGGTGCGCAGGTTTCTGCATAAAAACGGGTTCCGGTACCGGCTGCATGTAAAGGACATGCCCGGTAAGCCGGATATTGTACTCCCCAAATATAAAACCGTAATTTTTGTACATGGCTGTTTCTGGCATGGTCACGAAGGCTGCAAATATTATGTTGTGCCCAAAACAAGGACGGAATGGTGGCTGCATAAAATTGGCAACAACATTACCAATGACGCCAATGCTGAGAGCCTTTTAAAAGCTGCCGGGTGGAATGTTATTAAGGTTTGGGAGTGTGAGTTGAAGAAATCTTCGCTTGAAGAAACGCTAAATAGACTCGTGAAAACACTACACTAAATTTCTCAGTAAATACACTAAAGTTCACTTATAGCCGATTGACTTATAGTCGAATACAAGATAGCTTGCAGCTATGGATATTCGAAAGAAAATCGGTCTGCGCATTAAGGAATACCGGACTAATTTAAAACTTACTCAACAGGCTTTAGCCTTTAAAGCAGAGATAGATAACACCTACATAAATGAGGTTGAAAACGGCAAAAGAAATGTTTCAGTTATCAATCTTGAAAAAATAATTTCAGCACTTGATGCAACTGTAAGAGATTTCTTTGACAGTGAAATTTTTAATGGAGGTGGCAACTAATGGCTGCAAAACCTTCACAAGCAAAATCGGTGCTAATTTCAAATGAACTTGATTCAGCCGTATTATCGCATTACGTAGTTACCCAAAACCCCGTCTATAAAGAAAAGGCATACGAAATTGCCGAAAGTAGTTATGGCAATCTGAATGACCCCGAAGTTTTATATCAGGCGGTACAAAAAGAACTATTTGACGTAACAGACATACCGTTTCCAGGACCCAAACCGGGTACAGAGAAATTTACTTTTATAGATTTGTTCGCTGGTATCGGCGGTTTTCGGCTGGCGTTACAGAATTTGGGCGGCTTATGCCTCTACAGTTCAGAGTATGATAAATATGCCCAAAAAACCTATTTGGCAAATTTTGGTGAAACCCCATTTGGTGATATTACCAAAGAAGAGACTAAAGCATTTATACCTCAAAACTTTGATATAATATGTGGAGGCTTTCCATGTCAACCGTTTTCTATTGCGGGTGTTTCAAAAAAAAATAGTTTAGGCAGAAAACATGGTTTTGAAGACGAAAAGCAGGGAAACTTGTTTTTCCACGTTGCTGACATTATTGCAAAACACAGACCAAAAGCTTTCTTCTTAGAGAATGTTAAAAATCTTGTCTCGCATGATAAAGGAAACACATTCAAGGTAATAAAGGAAACTTTGGAAGACCTTAATTATTCTTTTGACCACAGAGTGCTTAATGGTAAGCACTTTGTACCCCAGCACCGCGACAGAACCATTATGGTAGGCTTTGATAAAGAGGTTTTTGGGGACGATATTAAATTTGATTTTAACCTTGTTAAACTTCCTGAGGCTGATAAGAAAATAAAATCAATACTTAAAAGTGAGGTCAATCCTAAATACACGCTATCAGATCACTTGTGGAAATACCTTCAAGATTATTCGGCAAAACATAAACTTAAAGGTAATGGGTTTGGCTTTGGTTTAGTCAATATGGAAGGGATTACCCGAACTATTAGCGCCAGATATTACAAGGATGGTTCTGAAATTTTAATACCGCAAAACGGCTCAAATCCAAGACGTTTAACGCCTGACGAGTGTGCTGCTTTACAGGGGTACCCTGTAAATAAAGGTAACAAAAGTTTTAGAATTCCTGTATCAGATAATCAGGCTTATAAACAGTTCGGTAATTCTGTAGTGACTCCACTAATACAGGCTGTCGGCAATGAAATAGTAACCTTACTTTCTATACAAGTATAGCCATGGCAAATTCACTATCAAATTATTTTACAAGCATTGGCGCAAAAAGACTAAGCAGAGTTGAAATAGATCCAAAAACGTCCCATCAACATGAGCTTAATGGCATTTCCGGTTTTAAGGAAATATTTGGAATTGATCCAATTGAATTCAATGCTAAATTTATCTATTTAGCTGATGAAGAAGATAAGATTTTTGAAACCGAGGGCCATTTGAAGTGGTATGATGCAAGGGAAAAACATATTACCAGAACCGAACACCGGTTATATTACTCGGATAATCAAGTAATACCATATTCCGCTGAAGGCGATTTAATAATAGTCGGGAGAACGGGCCCCAGCGATGCAGTGGTTTTAGTGGCACCAAAAGGATCGACGTCTGAAAAGCAGTTACTTTGGCTATTTAATCTCTCGGAAATTGAAAATAAATTTATCGTTAAAGATTTGTCGGAAAGTAAAGCCGATATTGGATTTGCCGGTAAATATATTATTGCATCACTTGGTATTGAAGTTGATGAACCTGAACCGGATGATTTAGAAAAATTGATTGGTCGTTTTGGGAAACGCTTCCCAACAACAAATGAATTCTCTGAGTATGCCAGATCTACTATTAAAGACGTTTCTATTATTGAGGCTCCAGATGAAACTTTAATAAAATGGCTGGAAAGAGAAGAGCTGCTTTTTAAAACTTTAGAAAGTGTTATCGTAAAGGAAAAATTGACAACAGGTTTTGGAAAAGACAATTCCGATGTTGATGAGTTTATTAGTTTTTCCCTTAGCGTTCAAAACAGGCGTAAATCAAGGGCAGGCCATTCCTTTGAAAACCATTTGGCAGTAATTTTTAAAGGCAATAATGTATCTTTCGACAAAGGTAAATTGACAGAAAGAAACAATAAACCTGATTTTCTATTCCCTGAAGGTGGTTACCATAAAACCGGGTTTAATATTGAATTATTAACTATGCTTGGTGTAAAAACTACTGCAAAAGACAGATGGCGTCAAGTACTATCAGAGGCTGATAAAATTGCACATAAACATCTAATAACACTTGAACCATCGATAAGCAAAAATCAAACCGATGAGATGATTGCGCAGAATCTCCAGTTAGTAATTCCAAAATCAATAATTCCAACCTATTTAAGAGAGCAACAAGAACAGATAATTTGCCTTAGCGATTTCATACAATTAGTATCAGGAAGACAGTCTCGATTATAATATTCCCGCCTCGGCTGGATCGTCAACAACCCTGTAAGGGTCAAATATTGGTAGAAATAAAAAAAATGAAAAACGCGTGCCATCGGTACGGAACCTGGCGAGGTTGCGTAACCTACGGCACGCTTTTGGTTGGTTAGGCTGTTTGCTACCGATATTATGCACCTAAAGGCGCAAAACTGGGAACTATTTGAGAGGCCTGCGGAAACATAATTGAGCATTATGACCCATTTTTCAACAATCTATCGGTTTATTCACCGTAATGGCTATAATGAATTTTTAACCTGGAAATGAAAAAAGATATGATAGGCAAACTATTTGGCAAACATGAAGCCTTAACCATTGCAGCAAAAGATTTCGCTAATGAGTTAACGCGCCATAATGTGATTGAGAAAGATTTAAACCAGCAAACCCAAATATCACAGGAGCACGTTGATAATAACAAAGCGGTGCGGGATATTTTGTTAAAAAGAGGGGTGCGCCCCGAGGCCCTGCCGCCAGTAGAAGATGTTAAAAAAATAGAAAGGCGTTTAGATAGTGATGAAAAGAAGGGAGCAAAGGGTTCAAAATAAAGGGTTGATCACATAAGTATTTACCCATTCAGGCACCGGATCTATGTCAATAGTTAATTCCTGTCCGCGATAAATTTCAGCAACGCGCATAAACGTTTCTGTTTCTGACGAATTATCAAACAGGTAGGTACGATAACAAAGCGGGATCATTTCACTTAACAGTTCCAATGATTTAGTATAACGTGTGCGGATATGGCTCTCCGGCACATGATGTCCCTTTTTAATTACCCGTTGTTTAACCCTTTCGATATTTATTTCAACATCAGCGGTGCAAACAAAATACAAATAAATTTTATACCCCGATTGCTGCGCCAGCTTAACAAAATCAAGCTTTGAGGAATGGCTCATCACCGTTTCAAATGTAAAAAGCTCACTTGTTCTAAAAGCCGGTCTTTTAAAAATTCTGTAGCTATGGCCGCTTCATACGAGTGCGTCGGCCCATCAGTAATGAGCAGGTTTGTATCATATCTCAAATGAATTGGGAAACCATTGCTTTCGGCCTTTGCTATCAGGCTTTGGATATTATCCTTTTTCAGGAACTGCTGATAATCCTCTGTATCTGATTCAATAAAATAGTCAGAAAGACGCAGCAAGCCTTTGTCTTTTAGAATCTTTTCAATATCATCTGTGTTTAAGTAAACGCCACAATCAAAATTTCTGCGAAGCCTTTCAATGATTGTGCTTTTCCCGGAGCCGTTTGGGCCGGCAACAATGCGGAGCCTTTTAACCTTTTCGGGCATACAGTACAGTTCCTTTAGCAAAAGATCTATGCGTTTTAAGCGCCGGAAGCTGCTTAATGATTTCTATTCTTCCATCAGGAAACTCTTTTACAACCTGACGGCTGGCATTCAGATAGGTTATCGGGATTTTTAAAATTTTAGCTTCGAGAACAGCTTCTTCACCGGCTTCCCTGGCGATTTCCTGTAAAATTACGCCGTATTCTTTGCTGTCCTCAACACTTTCCAGTCCTTTTTTTATTCTATGGCTATTAAGATTACGCATTGCCGGTGAATTTTAATTTGATAACATTCAAATTTATGATTTATTATTAACACTTAAAACAGCAAATATAATTAGCAGGCCGCCTGTGCTATTATTCTGCCGCATTCCCCCCTTGCAAATCAGTCCCGGATTCCGTATTTTTGTATAAGCCACCACCCCGGCGGGCCTCTCCAATAAAAAAATAAAAAGAAATCCGTTTTTCGCACTAATTTTCATCGTTCTTTGATATCATATTTTTTATTTAGCATATATTCAGCCAATTAGCAAATATTTGGTTGGTTTTTCATCATGCCCTAAACGCGTTTAGCCTTCATATCGCCAATTTTTATCATGCCCTAAATGCGTTTAGCCTTCATATCAGTCATTTTTATCACGCCCTAAATGCGTTTAGCCTTCATATAAGTCATTTTTATCACGCCCTAAACGCATTTAGCCTCCGGGCTTTTTGTTTTTATCACGCCCTAAAGCGATTTAGCCTTCATTTTTTCAATTTCTATCAAGCCCCGAAGACCCTTAGCTGCCGGGCAAAAGGACTTTCCGGCGGTGTAACATTATTTTGATTTTGTAACAAATCCGCAATCGAACATCGCCGTCCGAAATAATAATTATATTAGCTGTGTATGAAAAACTGCTACTGCTACTTAATCCTGCTACTTGCGCTTTCGTCCTGTTCCCCGAAGGGGCCTTATGCACTTACCAATAAGGTGTATAAGGAAAAAACAAAGGGCTATGTAGCCGCCATACAAACCCAGCTACCCGATTCCCTGCGCGACAGTACCGGCATGGCGGTGCCCTCGGCCTGGGTGGGTACGGTTAACTTCGGCATCCGCAAGCCCAATTATGTGATCATCCATTTTACCGCGCAGGATTCGGTACAGCAAACCCTGCATACCTTTACCATCACCAGTACACAGGTGAGCGCCCATTATGTAATCGCCAAAAATGGCACGGTTTACCACATGGTGAACGATTACCTGCGCGCCAACCATGCCGGCATTGGCAAATGGGGCAGCGTAACCGATATGAACAGTTGCTCAATCGGCATAGAGATAGATAATAACGGCAGCGAAGCTTTTACCAGTCCGCAGGTCGGCAGCCTGTTGCTGCTGCTCGGCCAGCTGAAAAATAACTATAACATCCCGCAGGCCAACTTCATCGGTCACCAGGACTTTGCCCCGAAACGCAAACCTGATCCCGGTCCGCTGTTCCCCTGGAAAACGCTGGCGCAGCATGGTTTCGGCTACTGGAGCGATGATATACTTGAACTGCCGCCCGACGGGTTTGACTATATCACCGCCCTAAAGCTGATCGGTTACGATACCTCGAACCCAAAAGCGGCCATTGCAGCCTTTAAACGCCACTTTGTTCAAACTGATATCAGTCCTGTTTTAACCCAGCTGGATTTAAATGTGCTGTATAATGTGTACCAGAAGTATAATCCGTAGGGCAGGTTGTTTACTGCAAAGGGTGTTGCCTCATCCCAACCCTTCTCCAAAGGAGAAGGGCTTAAAAAAGAGCGAAGTTAAAGTCCTCTCCTTTGGAGAGGATTATTCATAGCGCGATTTGATTTTAAAAGGAATTCATGAGGGCTTTGCCGTTTAGGTGAGGCTAACGGACGTGCTTAATCTTTTTTACGCCCGCCCAAAACAAAACGTGCTAAATGTCCGTAATAAGCAATAATCCGGGTGTTATTTGATCATTTCGGGCTGTTTGATATTTATTGGAATGAAAAATATAATTTACTTATTTCTTGGGCTTGCTTTTTTCACATCGTGTTCGGCGCATAAAACATTAATTTCTAACGGGGCTGCCCGGCGAAATAACCAGAATATTCAGAAAGCCAACAGTGCGGCTATAGCCGCTCACACGCCGCTTACCTCGGTGCAGTACATCAGCCGCTATAAGGACATCGCCATACAGGAAATGAATTTATACGCCATACCGGCCAGTATTACGCTGGCGCAGGGACTGTTCGAATCGGGCAGCGGCAACAGCGAACTGGCGAGGGTGGCCAATAACCATTTTGGCGTAAAATGCAACCCAACCTGGACGGGCAAAACCTATTACAGGGATGATGATAACAAAAACGATTGTTTCAGGGTGTATGATAGTCCGGAAGACTCGTACCGCGACCATTCCCTGTTCCTGAAAAAAAGGAATTATGCGCAGCTGTACAGCCTCGATATTACCGACTATAAAGGATGGGCGCGCGGATTGAAAAAGGCGGGCTATGCCACCAATCCCGATTATCCGTCTATTTTAATCGGCATCATTCAAAAATATAAGCTCGATCAGTACGACAGCGCCGATGGCGCAGCTAAACCCGCCAGGAATTTCCCGGATACCACCCTTACAAAAACCGACCCGGATACTACACCGCCGCCAACGCAGGATGCTGCGATACCGGCAAACAACGGCAGCAAAACCTACACGGTAAAACAGGGAGATACGCTATATAACATTTCCAAACGTTTCGGCTTAACAGTTGACGATCTGAAAGCGCTGAATAATTTGCCCGATAATACCATAAAAATCGGCCAAATACTTTCTGTTGCTAAACAGTAGTGTTAAATGTTGTTAATTTGTACGCCCCAAAACTGGCTTTAGCTTAGTTTTGTATTTAAGAATGAGAATAAGAGCACTGGTTTTCTGTTTTTTTTTAATCGCACTGAAAGGTTTTTCACAGGATAATACTGTTTCGGGCCTGGTGTTTGATAAGGAAAGCAAAGCCAGGCTTGCCAGCGTAAATATCCACGACATCAGTACCGGAATAGCCGTTTACGATAACCTGAAAGGCGAATTTACTATTAAAGCCGTACTCGGCGACCGTCTGGTTATCACCCGGCAGGAGTATCTCCCTGATACCGTTAAGGTGCAAAACAACGGCGCTTTAGCTGTTTATATGGAGCGCAAGGCCATACAGCTGAGATTGGTTACGGTACATGATTCGCTGCTGACACCCCAGCAAAGACTGGAAGCCACCAAACGCGACTACTCAAAAATATACGGATCACTGGCTTATGATGGTTTTATAACCAGCCCCGCAAGCGGCGGCGCCGGTTTAAGCATCGACGCCCTGTATAATGCTTTCAGCGCCGAGGGGCGCGGTGCAAGCCGCCTGCGGCAGATCATACAGCAGGATTATGAACAGAATGTGATTGATTACCGCTTTAACCGCACCTTTGTCGGCAATATTACCGGCCTTAAAGATGTTAAGCTAACGTCTTTTATGTTCAGGTTCAGGCCGGGGTATTATACTACAACCACCCTGAACGATTATGAATTTATTTCGATGATACTGAATAACCTGAAACGCTACCGCCGCAACCAAAGAACATATTCCCTGCCGCCACTGGTAGCGAAATAATTTGAGTGCGTTGTTTATTGAGTTGATTAAGTGAGTGGTTATTTAACTCAATCAACCACTCTCCTAATCAACCATTCACCCAACCAACCAATTAAATCAAAACTGCTGCAGATAACTCAGCTTCAAAATAACATGGTCCTCGGTTTGGGTTTGTATCACCATATTGTTCATTACGCTGTTAACACCACGGTTGTAAATGAGGTAAACATACGAAAGCGGCAAAAACTCCCAGGAGAGCCGGAGATTGTAATTATCGGCGCTGTTGAGCGAGTTTTTTTGAAAGAGCGCGGTCAGCTGTAACCGCGGATTTAATGAAAAGCGCCCCTGTAAAATATAGAGGTTCACCGTAGTAGTTGTGTTTTGTTCGCCAACACCTTCAAAATGATTTACGCTGTACTCGCCGGTTAAGGAAATATACGGGATAGGGGCAAATTGTAATTTAAAGTCGCCCGAGTTCAGGTGCCCGTTAAAATAAGAGCCGGTTTGAAAAATGCCCGCAACATTAACAATTTTTGAAGGATCGGTTGTAAAATAAAACAGATGCTGGAAATAGCTGTAGTCGCCCGGCGCTATGCTAACACCCAGGGGCTGAAAAACGGAAGTCAGGTGTTGCCGGATCGGCTCAACACCGTAACCAAAATAGGCCCCGCTTTTAAAATTGAGCCATATTGGAAAAACAGGCAGGTCCATCTCCGCAAATTTCCCGGTGGAAGCAGTATAGTACAGTTCGGGAAGTATCCCCGGTTCAAAGGCCAGAAGTACGCTCTTAAAGGGCAGGAGGGGGCCCCGGTAATAAAAATTCATGCCGGGCGTAGTGCCGATCACATCCGAGCGCGATACAAAGCCCATCTGAGGGTCGAAGTTTTTGGTAATAACGGATTCCGTCCACCAGATCTTATAATGGTTATTTGTGTTGTAATACTGGATAACCCCTCCGAATCCCTGTTTACCGGTATTGGTGGTATAGGATTGGGTAAGAATGGTATTGATTGATTGTGATTGCCCGAGGCGGAAAAAGCCATCGGCTGTAGTTTCGAAGTTGGAGGCGCCCGGCTGGTTTTTCACACTAAACAGTGCGCCGATGCGGTCCTGGTCGCCAAAGTTCTCCGATGCCCTGCCAACGAAAAAATTAGTGCCCGGGGCATCGTTATAACTCCCCTGCCTGATGGCGATGGCCCCGAAGTTAAGGTTTGATGAACGATAGACAAAGCGCCCGCCGGCTACAATGGGAATGGGGTTTCCGCTGGTATCAAGCCCGATGTTGCGGCTGAAAAAAGGCTGATACCGCATGGAACCGCCCGAGCCATCTAAAGACTGGTTTATATTTACGCCGAACAGAGAGGCGTTTTCAAGAAAAAACTGCCGCTTTTCGGGAAAGAAAACGGAGAACCGGGTAATGTTATTTACCTGTAAATCGGCATCAGCCTGGGCAAAATCGGTATGTGCGGTTAAATCGAGTACGGTATTGGGGTTGATGGCCCACTTTAAATCGCCGCCGGCTTTGGCGCTGCTGCTTTTGGCTGCCTGGCCGGCGCCAAAGTTCTGGTAATGGTCGTATGATGTTAAAAAGTAGGGTACCGCCTGTATATTGGTTGTTGGCGGCGGAGGCTGCAGATTGGTTAAAACCCCGGCATAATTCATATTGGTAGCGCTCAGCACCCTCGGAAACGGTGAAAAAGCACTGATCTCATTGGTAAGCCGCCGGTTGCGGTAAATATTAAAGCCCCAGCTTTGGATAGAATCGGCAGTTTTGGGATAACGGAGGGTTTTCCAGGGGATGGCAATTTCAGCAACCCAACCCGAATCTGTCCGGCTGGTGCGTACCCGCCACAGGCCGTCCCAGTCGATATCATAATAAAGGTCGTCAAATGATAACAGGTCGCGCTGTACCCCGTAGGCATTTGTGGCAAATACCATGGCGTTCCGTTTATCATTAAAAGCATCAAAGGAGAGGCTAACCAAATCGTGCCTGGTATAATCGAAATCACGGATCAGGTCAGTAGCCATAATGGCCTTTTTACCCAAAGGGTCTTTACATATCACACCGAAGTACAGGTATTTCTGGTTGTACAAAGCCATTACACGCGTATCATAATTAGGGGCTTTACCCTGGTAAGGTTCAATTTGAATAAAGGTAGATGACAGGGCGGCAAGTTTCCATTCAGGTTCATTGAGCAGCCCGTCGATATTTAACGAAGTAGAAATCTTAACCGCTTTAAGCTGCTTCCTTGCCGAATCCGGTTTAAAAAAATCGGCGTCCTGCGCCAATGCGTACGATGAAATAAACAATAAAAGCAGGAAAAGTAACTTTTTAATCATAGAAAACAGGAAATAACCAGGGGTCTAAATATATAAAAAAAATGTGATGGGCAGGAGGTGGATGCGTGGCGAGGGGGGGGGGAACAGGGTAAAAGCTCTGCTTTACAATTAGGTTAGTCTAAGCAACATGAATTTCTTATTTTTGCCGTTCTTATTGATACCATGAGCGAAGAAAGATCATTAAATTTTTTAGAAGAGATAGTTGAGGAAGATATTGCTGCCGGCAAAAACGATGGCAGGGTACTTACCCGTTTCCCGCCCGAGCCGAACGGCTACCTGCATATCGGCCACGCCAAATCCATTTGCTTAAACTTCGGCCTGGCGCTAAAATATGGCGGTAAAACCAATCTTCGTTTTGACGATACCAACCCTGCCAAAGAAGATATTGAATATGTTGACAGTATAAAGGAAGACGTAAAATGGCTGGGTTTTGAATGGGCCAACGAGTTGTACGCTTCGGATTATTTCGACAAATTATACGATTTTGCAGTTATCCTGATAAAAAAAGAACTGGCTTATGTGGATGACAGCAGCGCTGAAGAAATAGCCTCGCAAAAAGGCACTCCCACCATGGCTGGAACCGCAAATGAATACCGCAGCCGCAGCGTGGAAGAAAACCTGCAGCTTTTTGCGGATATGAAAGCCGGCAAATACCCCGACGGCGCAAAAGTATTGAGGGCAAAGTTAGATCTGTCTGCACCAAACATGCACCTGCGCGATCCGTTGATGTACCGGATAAAACACACGGCCCATCACCGTACCGGCGATGCCTGGTGTATTTACCCGATGTATGATTTTGCGCACGGGCAATCGGATGCTATAGAGGAGATCACCCACTCCATTTGCACCCTGGAGTTTATCCCCCACCGCGACCTGTACAATTGGTTTATCGAAAAACTGGAGATCTTCCCGTCAAAGCAATATGAATTTGCCCGGTTGAATCTTAACTATACAGTAATGAGCAAGCGTAAGCTGCTGCAACTGGTTGAAGAAGGTCACGTGGAAGATTGGGACGACCCGCGCATGCCTACCATTAGTGGTTTGCGTCGCAGGGGTTATACGCCTGCATCTATCCGTGATTTTTGTGAGCGTATCGGGGTGGCCAAGCGCGAAAACATGATCGATGTGAGCCTGCTGGAGTTCTGCATTCGCGAAGACCTGAACAAAACCGCCTGGCGCCGCATGGCCGTGCTTGATCCAATAAAAATGGTCATTACCAATTACCCCGAAGGGCAAACAGAGAGCATGTTCAGCGAGAACAACCCCGAGGTAGAAGGCGGCGAAGGCGGAAGGGATATTCCTTTTAGCCGCGAACTTTGGATAGAACGCGAAGATTTTATGGAAGAACCACCGAAAAAGTTTTTCCGCCTGGGTGTAGGTTTATCTGTAAGGCTCAAAAGCGCATATATTGTGACCTGCAATAGTTTTGTAAAAGATGCAGATGGAAATGTTACCGGGATCTATTGCACTTACCTCCCCGAAAGTAAATCAGGCCATGATACCAGCGAACTGAAAGTAAAAGGGACCATACATTGGGTGAGCGTACCACATGCCCAAACCGCCGAAGTGCGTCTGTACGACCGCCTTTTCCAGGTGGAAGACCCCAGCAACGAGGACGGTGATTTTAAAGAATATTTAAACCCCGGCAGTTTGCACATTATCCCAAAGGCATATATCGAAAACGATTTGGCAACGGCCATACCCGGCAAAGGCTACCAGTTTATCCGTAAAGGCTATTTTACGCTGGATAAGCGTTCAACCGCTGATAAGCTTGTGTTTAACCGCACCGTTACTTTGAAGGATGGCTGGGTGAAGAGGTAGTTTGTTTTTTAAACGGGCAGTTTGCAGCGTAATATGGATGAGTTTTCGCCATTCGAAATAAGGATTGAAACTTGGGTTACAGTCAAAAATCCAGCGCAATTCTTATTTTAAAATACTGCTATTGAAATCCATGTTCCATAGGAACATTTGGTTGGTAGCAACACAAAACGACATTTTTTTGCGTTCATTAGGAACGCATGGTGCCCGGCGCTATTGCAATTCTTTAAAGATGTAATGTAACATCCTTGCTTTCCATTTTTACATCTTGTATCAATGAGGATATGGATTGATGTGCCTTCACCCCCGATCCGCCAGTTGATGGATGAGTATGATCGGATATGTCGTTAATTTGAATTATTTTATGTCTATTCTACTGATTACAACATAGTCCAAACACCAATCGTTCCGATGGAACGAAAAACGGGGAGGGGCGATTTTCTACCAACCAAATGTTCCTATGGAACAAAACCACAAATTGGCGGCCGTAAAATAGCAGCACCTCAAAATAAAAAGGCATTTTGACCCCCATAAGACTCTTTTCGATTTTTAAAAATAAACATGTAAATTTTTTTAGTTATTTTGATACCCCGATAAGCGTATCAACCTTTCAAATAAATTCTACCCCATGAACAAGCCTTTTACCTTAATCACCTGCTTGATTACAATCCTTTTCATCAATAGCGTAGCCGCCCAGGATGACTTGAAAATTGCTGAGGCAAAAGACACAAAAAGAGGATCAAGCGAAAAAGTTGGGGAGTAGTAGTGATAAAAAAATATATTTGTCAGAAAAAAGATAATCGAAACAACAGATAATAAACTATTCCAGGAACTGTTTCCAGGTGAGCTGATGGCGTACTTTAGTATAAGCAGGTA